>NZ_VNXM01000034.1:0-11907 GCF_009820205.1 Escherichia sp. HH26CH | reverse complement strand
CGGCGCTGTGTCTGGCATGCCTGCAATCTGGGAAACCGGGGTAGAAAAAAACTTGCAGGCCATAACAGTATCTACATGGCTCATGCAATATATTGAATTTGCACGATCTTGTAGGCCGGATAAGGCGTTCACGCCGCATCCGGCATGAACAAAACGCACTTCGTCGACAAGTTAGGTGCCGGGTTTAAGCCCGGCATTATTTTTATCCCGGCAAAAAACACTCTTCAACACACTGAATAAAAGTGTGCATCGCCGGGCTAACCGCTTTCCCGGCATGGTGAGCGCACATTGCCGTAATGGTCTGCGACTGTTCGCCAAAAGGCAATTCGATTAATTCTCCGCACTCCAACTCTTTTGCCACCGCAAAACGCGGCAGATAGCTAACTCCGATATTCGCCGCGACACAACGCTTTATGCTTTCGATACTTATAAGCTCAATGGTATTTTCCACCGTGATCCGCCGCTGGCGCAGCGTGCTCTCAAATATCTGCCGGAAGACACATTGCGGTTCGTTGATAATAAAACTACAGGCGTTATGTCTTCCCGGCTGGGTAAAATCGATATCTGCAATTTGCGGTGAAGCCACCAGCACCAGCGATTGTTCACCCAATTCTCGTCGATTCAGAGCATCATCATTTCCTACGCGATAAAAAACACCGACATCGGCCTCATCATTCAGTAGAGCATCACGGATCACGTAACAGTTCAGCGACTGCAGCGATAAACGCACTTTTGGTGCACGTTGCCGAAAACGCTGCAACACCTGCGGCATTCGGTAAGAGAGCAACGTTTCGCCCGAAACAACGCGTAGTTCCCCGTCCGGTTCCGACTCTTTTTTGGCAGCCTCACGAAGCGTATCCATCACTCTGGTGAGTTCATAGATGTGCGGCAGCAACTTTTTGCCTTCGCGAGTGAGGCACATCCGTCGGCCAATTTTCTCAAACAATTGTACTGAGAACTCCTGTTCAAGCTGCTGAATATGAAAAGTCACCGTCGATTGTGTGCAACACAATTTTTGCGAAGCTCGCAAAAAGGAACCCTCTTCCACCACGGTTTTAAGCGTAATAAAACGGCGCAGATCCATAACCCCAAACCTATCGAAAATATCGAATTTAGAATGTTAAAACATTCATTTTTTTAAATGTTTCGTGTCGGGTACTGTCTACCAAAACAGAGGAGATAACAAGTGACACCGACCCTATTAAGTGCTTTTTGGACCTACACCCTGATTACCGCCCTGACGCCAGGACCAAACAATATACTCGCTCTTAGCTCTGCCACGTCGCATGGATTTCGTCGGAGTACCCGCGTGCTGGCAGGGATGAGTCTGGGATTTTTGATTGTGATGTTACTGTGTGCAGGAATTTCATTTTCACTGGCTGTTATCGACCCGGCAGCGGTGCACCTTTTGAGTTGGGCAGGAGCAGCATATATTGTCTGGCTGGCATGGAAAATCGCTACCAGTCCAACTAAGGAAGACGGACTTCAGGCCAAACCGATCAGCTTCTGGGCCAGCTTTGCTTTGCAGTTTGTGAACGTCAAAATTATTTTGTACGGCATTACAGCACTGTCGACATTTGTCCTGCCACAAACGCAGGCGTTAAGCTGGGTGATTGGCGTCAGCGTTTTGCTGGCAATGATTGGGACCTTTGGCAATGTGTGCTGGGCGCTGGCGGGGCATCTGTTTCAGCGATTGTTTCGCCAGTATGGTCGCCAGTTAAATATCGTGCTGGCGTTGTTGCTGGTCTATTGCGCAGTGCGCATTTTCTGTTAATGAAAAAAAGCGGAAGAGGTCGCCCTCTTCCGCTTAGTAACTTGCTACTTAAACCTTACAGGCTTTCAGTAAAGGTACGAGCGATAACATCGCGCTGCTGTTCCGGAGTCAGAGAGTTAAAGCGAACTGCATAACCGGATACACGGATGGTCAGCTGCGGATATTTTTCCGGATGCTTAACTGCATCTTCCAGAGTTTCACGACGCAGAACGTTTACGTTCAGGTGCTGACCACCTTCAACGCGAACTTCTGGTTTAACTTCTACTGGAACTTCACGGTATTCAATGTCACCCAGTTTGCTTACTGCAACCACTTCGTCTTCTGCAAAACCTGCTTTCGCAACGATGCAACGCGCTTCGCCTTTTTCGCTGTCCAGCAGCCAGAAAGAGTTCAGCAGATCGTCATTAGCGGCTTTAGTAATCTGGATACCTGTAATCATGTGATGCCTCCCCGGCAAAATTATTTGATTTGTTCAGCCTGTCGCGGCCAATTGGTAAAACCATTGTTGCTTGAGTGTATATATACTCCTCAAACACCCTTGATTCTTTGATTTAAATCAATAAAAACCACATATCGAATGTGGTCACAAATGGATTTTATTGTTTTACATCAACTTATGCAGGTGTGAAATTTTACCAATTTACATTTTTTTGCATGTCTTTTTGTCTATAAAATGAGCATGATTTTGTTCTGTAGAAAGAAGCAGTTAAGCTAGGCGGATTGAAGATTCGCAGGAGAGCGAGATGGCTAACGAATTAACCTGGCATGACGTGCTGGCTGAAGAGAAGCAGCAACCCTATTTCCTTAATACCCTTCAAACCGTCGCCAGCGAGCGGCAGTCCGGCATCACTATCTATCCACCACAAAAAGATGTCTTTAACGCCTTTCGCTTTACCGAGTTGGGCGATGTCAAAGTCGTGATCCTCGGTCAGGACCCCTATCATGGCCCCGGGCAAGCGCATGGTCTGGCATTTTCTGTTCGTCCCGGAATCGCCATTCCTCCGTCATTACTGAATATGTATAAAGAGTTGGAAAATACCATTCCCGGCTTTACCCGCCCTGGTCATGGCTATCTTGAGAGCTGGGCGCGTCAGGGCGTTTTGCTGCTCAATACCGTCTTGACGGTTCGCGCAGGTCAGGCGCATTCCCACGCCAGCCTCGGTTGGGAGACCTTCACCGACAAAGTCATCAGCCTGATTAACCAGCACCGCGAAGGCGTGGTGTTTTTGTTGTGGGGATCACATGCGCAAAAGAAAGGGGCGATTATAGATAAGCAACGCCACCACGTACTGAAAGCGCCGCATCCATCGCCGCTTTCTGCACATCGTGGATTCTTTGGCTGCAATCATTTTGTGCTGGCAAATCAGTGGCTGGAACAACGTGGCGAGAAACCGATTGACTGGATGCCAGTATTACCGGCAGAGAGTGAGTAAATTTGAGGGAAAACGCCGGATGGCAGAATTGCCACCCGGCTGATTTATCAGGCTTTGTTCTGACGCCACCATTCGCCAAGCAAAACGCCGGTTGCAACAGAGATATTCAGCCCGGCAACATTGCCAGTTCCGTCAATCTTCACGCGCAAATCGTTCGGATCGCGTGCGGCATCCGGTAACCCTTCATATTCCTGACCCAGCACCAGCACCATTTTCTCTGGCAGACTGGTTTTGAACAGCGGTTTACCCTGCTCGCTGGAGGTGGTCACTACGGTGTAACCCGCCTGGCGGAAGTCATCCAGCACGTTAACAATGTTGTCGCCAGTAATCGGCTGAACATGCTCTGCACCGCCTTCTGCGGTACGGATAGCCGCACCGGATTCCAGCAACGCCGCATCCTGCACCACAACGCCTTTCACGCCGAAGTGCGCGCAACTGCGCATCATGCCACCCAGGTTATGCGGGTTAGATTCGTTTTCCAGTGCCAGTACACAATCCTGCGCACCTGCCTGACTTACCCACTGCTGCACGGTTGTACCGTTACGCTTTTTGATCAGGAAGCAAACGCCGCCGTGATGTTCCGTGCCTGACGCTTTGGTCAGTTCCGCTTCATCCACCACATGATACGCTTTGCGGTTTGCCGCCATCCAGCGCAATGCTTCTTTAAAACGTGGCGTTACGCTCTGAATAAACCAGGCGCGAACAATCGCTTCGGGGCGGCTCTGGAACAGTGCCTGACAGGCGTTTTCGCCGTAGACGCGGGTTTCTTCCGCACGCTGACGACGCAACACTTCCGGATCAATAAAACTTTTACCACTGATGCCACCGTGATCGGCCTTTTCCGGCGTCTCATCACCCGGCGCGCGGGAAACCGTGCGCCACGGAGACTCTTCCCACTTGCGGTCACGGGGCTGACTTTGTTTGTCATCGCGGGCGGGGCGACGGCCACCGTCGGCACGAGATTTTCCTGGACGCCCGCCCCCTTTCCCGGTACGCGGGTTATGGGTACGTTTATCAGAATCATCATCACTGCGGACATACATCACTTTGACCTTGCCGCTTTTACCTTTCATCTCATCGTTCATGCTTTTCTCCACCAGCGCTGCGCGAAGCGCGCAGATTACCCGAAGTGCGCGCGGTTCGCCATGATTTCGTACCAAAGCCTGCGACTATCATACCTATTGAATAAAACAGATTGTTGTCTGGAACAATGTCCCCGATAATATGTAACATATTAGAAACATACCGGCGTCGTTGCCGATAAGTCTCCTTACTCATCCCGAGGTTAGTTATGAATACCGTTTGTACCCATTGTCAGGCCATTAATCGCATTCCCGACGATCGGATCGAAGATGCGGCAAAATGCGGACGCTGCGGTCACGACTTGTTTGACGGAGAGGTGATTAATGCGACCGGTGAAACGCTCGATAAATTGCTGAAAGATGATCTGCCTGTGGTGATCGACTTCTGGGCGCCGTGGTGCGGCCCCTGCCGTAATTTCGCACCAATTTTTGAAGATGTTGCGCAAGAGCGTAGCGGTAAAGTGCGCTTTGTGAAAGTGAATACCGAAGCTGAACGTGAATTAAGCAGCCGCTTTGGTATTCGTAGCATTCCGACAATCATGATTTTCAAAAACGGTCAGGTTGTCGACATGCTTAATGGCGCAGTACCAAAAGCACCTTTCGATAGCTGGCTGAACGAATCGCTTTAATCTTGTCGGGGTGCATCTTGTGCCCCGTTTTCTCCTCTGCGACAATGGCGTTTTTTCGACGCTCTCTTATGACCGAAAACGCTGTTCTCCAGTTACGCGCCGAGCGTATTGCGCGCGCAACACGTCCTTTTCTTGCCCGCGGTAATCGCGTTCGTCGTTGCCAACGCTGTCTATTACCAGAGAAATTATGTCTCTGTTCAACGATCACGCCTGCGGAAGCAAAAAGCCGCTTTTGTTTGTTGATGTTTGACACCGAGCCAATGAAGCCCAGTAATACCGGGCGTCTGATTGCTGATATCTTGCCTAATACCGTCGCGTTTCAATGGTCCCGTACCGAACCCTCGCAGGATTTGCTGGCTCTGGTACAAAACCCGGATTATCAGCCAATGGTGGTCTTTCCCGCCTCGTATGCTGATGAGCAACGGGAAGTGATTTTTACACCACCTGCTGGTAAGCCACCGCTGTTTATCATGCTCGATGGTACCTGGCCGGAAGCTCGCAAGATGTTTCGTAAAAGTCCGTATCTGGATAATCTTCCCGTCATTTCCGTCGATCTTTCCCGGCTATCTGCCTATCGCCTGCGTGAAGCCCAGGCTGAAGGCCAATACTGCACTGCCGAAGTTGCCATCGCACTGTTAGATATGGCCGGCGATACCGGAGCGGCGGCAGGTCTAGGCGAGTATTTCACCCGCTTTAAAACACGCTATCTGGCAGGAAAAACGCAACATCTGGGTAGCATCACAACAGAACAGTTAGAAAGCGTTTAAAATCATTCGGTCACTTCTGCGGGAGACCGATATGAGTCAGCGAGGACTGGAAGCACTACTGCGACCAAAATCGATTGCGGTAATTGGCGCATCGATGAAACCCAATCGCGCAGGTTACCTGATGATGCGTAACCTGCTGGCGGGGGGATTTAACGGGCCGGTACTCCCGGTGACGCCTGCCTGGAAAGCAGTGTTGGGTGTGTTGGCCTGGCCGGATATTGCCAGCCTGCCCTTTACACCCGATCTTGCGGTTTTATGTACCAATGCCAGCCGCAATCTTGCTCTTCTGGAAGAGCTCGGCGAGAAAGGCTGTAAAACCTGCATTATTCTTTCCGCCCCGGCATCGCAGCACGAAGATCTCCGTGCCTGCGCCCTGCACCATAACATGCGTCTGCTGGGGCCAAACAGTCTGGGATTACTGGCCCCCTGGCAAGGCCTGAATGCCAGCTTTTCGCCTGTACCGATTAAACGCGGCAAACTGGCGTTTATTTCGCAGTCTGCCGCCGTCTCCAATACCATCCTCGACTGGGCACAACAGCGGGAAATGGGCTTTTCCTACTTTATTGCTCTCGGCGACAGCCTGGATATCGACGTTGATGAATTGCTCGATTATCTGGCGCGCGACAGCAAAACCAGTGCAATCCTGCTCTACCTCGAACAATTAAGTGATGCGCGACGTTTTGTTTCGGCTGCACGTAGCGCCTCACGTAATAAACCGATTCTGGTGATTAAAAGTGGACGTAGCCCGGCGGCGCAACGACTACTGAACACCACGGCAGGAATGGATCCTGCTTGGGATGCAGCTATTCAGCGCGCCGGTTTGTTGCGAGTACAGGATACCCACGAGCTGTTTTCGGCAGTCGAAACCCTTAGCCATATGCGCCCGCTACGTGGAGAGCGGCTGATGATTATCAGCAACGGTGCAGCACCTGCCGCACTGGCGCTGGATGCCTTATGGTCACGCAATGGCAAGCTGGCTACGCTCAGTGAAGAAACCTGCCAGAAATTGCGCGATGCACTGCCAGAACATGTGGCAATCTCTAACCCGCTCGATCTTCGTGATGACGCCAGTAGTGAGCATTATATTAAAACGCTGGATATTCTGCTCCACAGTCAGGATTTTGATGCGCTGATGGTTATTCATTCGCCCAGCGCCGCTGCTCCCGCAACAGAAAGCGCACATGCATTAATTGAAGCGGTAAAGCATCATCCCCGCAGCAAGTATGTTTCTCTGCTGACGAACTGGTGCGGCGAGCACTCCTCGCAAGAGGCACGACGTTTATTCAGCGAAGCCGGGCTGCCGACCTACCGCACCCCGGAAGGAACCATCACCGCTTTTATGCATATGGTGGAGTACCGGCGTAATCAGAAGCAACTACGCGAAACGCCGGCGTTGCCCAGCAATCTGACCTCTAATACCGCAGAAGCGCATCTTCTGTTGCAACAGGCCATTGTCGAAGGGGCAACGTCGCTCGATACCCATGAAGTTCAGCCTATCCTGCAAGCGTACGGCATGAACACACTTCCCACCTGGATTGCCACTGACAGCACCGAGGCTGTGCATATTGCCGAACAGATTGGTTATCCGGTGGCACTAAAATTACGCTCGCCGGATATTCCACATAAATCAGAAGTTCAGGGCGTCATGCTCTACTTGCGTACAGCCAATGAAGTCCAGCAAGCCGCAAATGCTATTTTCGATCGCGTAAAAATGGCCTGGCCGCAGGCGCGTATCCACGGCCTGCTGGTACAAAGTATGGCTAACCGTGCTGGCGCTCAGGAGTTGCGAGTAGTGGTTGAGCACGATCCGGTTTTCGGACCGTTGATCATGCTGGGCGAAGGCGGTGTGGAGTGGCGTCCTGAAGATCAAGCCGTCGTCGCACTACCGCCGCTGAACATGAACCTGGCACGTTATCTGGTCATTCAGGGGATCAAAAGTAAAAAGATTCGTGCGCGTAGTGCGCTACGCCCGCTGGATGTGGCGGGATTAAGCCAGTTACTGGTGCAGGTTTCTAACTTGATTGTCGATTGTCCGGAGATTCAGAGGCTGGATATTCATCCTTTGCTGGCTTCTGGCAATGAATTTACCGCGCTTGATGTCACGCTGGATATCACGCCGTTTGAAGGCGATAACGAGAGTCGCCTGGCTGTCCGCCCTTATCCTCATCAGCTGGAAGAATGGGTAGAATTGAAAAACGGCGAACGTTGCTTGTTCCGCCCGATTTTGCCGGAAGATGAGCCACAGCTTCAGCAATTCATTTCGCGAGTCACCAAAGAAGATCTTTATTACCGCTACTTTAGCGAGATCAACGAATTTACCCATGAAGATTTAGCCAACATGACGCAGATCGACTACGATCGGGAAATGGCGTTTGTAGCGGTACGACGTATTGATCAAACGGAAGAGATCCTCGGCGTCACGCGTGCGATCTCCGATCCTGATAACATCGATGCCGAATTTGCCGTGCTGGTTCGCTCGGATCTCAAAGGGTTAGGCTTAGGTCGACGCTTAATGGAAAAGTTGATTACCTATACGCGAGATCACGGACTGCAACGTCTGAATGGTATTACGATGCCAAACAATCGTGGCATGGTGGCGCTGGCCCGCAAGCTCGGGTTTAACGTTGATATCCAGCTCGAAGAGGGGATCGTTGGGCTTACGCTAAATCTTGCCCAGCGCGAGGAATCATGAGTAAGGTACTGGAAATGTTGACCACTTAATCGGGACTGGTGTTATTATTGCCCGCTTATGTCGTCTGCATTGCACAGAGGACCCTTCAATGAACAGAGAAGAAATGCACTGTGATGTTGTCAAAATTTAAGCGTAATAAACATCAACAACACCTTGCCCAACTACCCAAGATTTCTCAATCAGTTGATGATGTCGATTTCTTTTACGCTCCCGCCGACTTCCGGGAGACGCTGCTGGAAAAAATAGCCAGCGCGAAGCAGCGCATTTGCATTGTCGCCCTGTATCTCGAACAGGATGACGGTGGCAAAGGCATTCTGAACGCGTTGTATGAGGCTAAAAGGCAGCGTCCGGAACTGGATGTACGGGTGCTGGTCGACTGGCATCGTGCACAACGTGGACGCATTGGCGCTGCGGCATCTAACACTAACGCTGACTGGTACTGCCGCATGGCACAGGAAAATCCGGGCGTAGATGTTCCAGTTTATGGCGTTCCAATCAATACCCGTGAGGCCCTTGGTGTTCTGCACTTTAAAGGCTTTATCATCGACGATAGCGTACTTTATAGCGGTGCCAGCCTGAACGATGTTTACCTGCATCAGCACGATAAATATCGCTACGACCGTTATCATCTGATCCGTAACCGTAAGATGTCAGACATTATGTTTGAATGGGTTACACAGAATATTATGAATGGCCGCGGAGTTAATCGTCTGGATGATGTTAATCGGCCAAAAAGCCCGGAAATCAAGAACGATATTCGTCTGTTCCGCCAGGAGCTGCGTGATGCCGCTTATCATTTCCAGGGCGATGCTGACAACGATCAGCTTTCCGTAACGCCGTTGGTAGGTCTGGGGAAATCGAGTCTGTTGAACAAGACCATTTTCCATCTTATGCCTTGTGCCGAGCAGAAACTAACCATTTGTACACCATATTTCAACCTGCCAGCAATCCTTGTGCGTAATATCATCCAGTTACTGCGCGAAGGGAAAAAGGTCGAAATTATTGTTGGCGATAAAACTGCGAATGACTTCTTTATTCCGGAAGATGAACCTTTCAAGATAATTGGCGCATTGCCTTATCTCTATGAGATCAATCTGCGTCGTTTCCTGAGCCGTTTGCAGTATTACGTCAATACTGACCAGTTAGTGGTTCGGTTATGGAAAGACGACGACAACACCTATCACCTGAAAGGGATGTGGGTTGATGATAAGTGGATGCTGATCACCGGCAATAACCTGAACCCGCGCGCCTGGCGTCTGGATCTGGAAAACGCTATTTTGATTCACGATCCGCAACTGGAGCTTGCGCCACAGCGAGAGAAAGAACTGGAGCTGATCCGCGAGCATACCACCATCGTTAAGCACTATCGCGATCTGCAAAGTATTGCCGATTATCCGGTGAAGGTTCGTAAACTCATTCGCCGTTTGCGCCGTATCCGCATCGACCGATTAATTAGCCGCATCCTGTAATCACAACCCCGTCCTGTACGGGGTTTGTTTTTGGAGGCCACGTTTTGCGTATTCTTTTTGTCTGTTCGCTATTGTTACTTTCTGGATGCAGCCATATGGCTAACGATAGCTGGAGCGGGCAGGATAAAGCTCAACACTTTATCGCCTCGGCGATGCTTTCCGCTGCCGGAAATGAATATTCACAGCATCAGGGGATGAGTCGCGATCGCAGTGCCACTTTCGGGCTGATGTTCTCTGTTGGGCTGGGCGCGTCAAAAGAACTTTGGGATAGCCGCCCCGAGGGGAGCGGCTGGAGCTGGAAAGATTTTACCTGGGATGTCGCCGGTGCAACTACTGGCTATACCGTCTGGCAGTTGGCGCATAATTAAAGGCGCATCCCCTTCCCTTTGCGATGTAGCATCAAAGAAACCAGAAACGCTACTACAGCCATCAAGGTCACATACCAGAAGAAGGCTGTTTCCATTCCTATTGATTTCAGCGACAACGCTACATACTCCGCCGAACCACCAAATATAGCATTGGCGACCGCATATGACAGACCAACGCCTAATGCGCGAACCTGTGCCGGGAACATCTCAGCCTTCAGTATTCCACTGATTGAAGTATAAAAACTCACTATCAGCAGGGCGCACATCACCAGACCAAAAGCGGCATAAGGCGAAGAAACGTTCTGCAATGCTGAGAGAATAGGAACGGTAAAAATGGTTGCCAGAGAACCGAAACATAACATTGAGGTACGACGACCAATCTTATCCGACAGCGCGCCAATAAGTGGTTGAATAAGCATGAATACAAACAATGCGGCAGTCATAATGCCACTCGCCACGTTGGCATGCATTCCCGCAGTATTTACCAGATACTTCTGCATATAAGTGGTGAAGGTATAGAAACAAAGGGAGCCCGCAGCGGTAAAACCGAGAACCATGATGAATGCACGGCGATTGCGCCATAATCCTTTTAGAGATCCAGCTTCTTTTAAAGCGCGTGTTTCTTGTTGTGAAGTTTCATCTAACTGACGACGTAACCACAACGCCACAACAGCTAACACAGCTCCTAACGCGAAAGGAATACGCCATCCCCACTCTCTGAGTGCAGCGTCTTCCATGGTGTGTTGTAAAACCACGACAACCAGTAGAGCTAGCAGTTGCCCGCCGATCAACGTCACATACTGAAATGATGCGTAAAAACCTTTGCGCCCTTCAACGGCAACTTCACTCATATAGGTGGCGCTGGTGCCATATTCTCCGCCAACGGATAATCCCTGGAATAAACGAGCAAGAAGCAATAATGCCGGAGCCCAGGTACCGATTGTTTCGTAGCCTGGCAAACAGGCGATAACCAGTGAGCCGAAACACATCATACACACCGATAATAGCATCGATTTTTTGCGACCATGTTTATCGGCTATGCGGCCAAATAGCCAACCGCCTATTGGGCGCATCAGAAATCCCGCAGCAAAAACACCTGCTGTTTGCAGTAGTTGAGTCGTCGTGTTCCCGGAAGGGAAGAAGATGTGGGCGAAGTAGAGTGAACAGAACGAGTAGACATAGAAATCGAACCACTCGACCAAATTACCTGAAGAGGCCCCCACAATTGCCCAAATGCGGCGACGAGTATCACTACTTGTCAGTTTGCTGTCTGCCGTTACAGTACTTTCAGCCATGCCATTATGTCTCCTGCCGTAATCCGATGCTTTTGTCGGTCGCTGTTGTTTATTTTTTTGGTAAAGAAAATGTTATACATTTGTTGCGCATCATTATGCAACCTTAACCATGAATTTAGTTAGCAGGAAAATGGTTATTAAGGAGCTTAAGGATAGATTTCTGGTAAGGAGGAAGTATTTAAGTGGGCAATTTGGGGAAGCCGTATTCGCTGTTGAATCTGGCTTATGTGGGAGCGTAGGACGGATAAGATGCAGTCAGCGTCGCATCCGGCATTTTTTTCTGCACCAGCGCAAAAAGGCCCAGTCTTCCGACTGGGCCTTCTGCTTAATTTGATGCCTGGCAGTTCCCTACTCTCGCATGGGGAGACCCCACACTACCATCGGCGCTACGGCGTTTC
>NZ_VNXM01000066.1:0-286927 GCF_009820205.1 Escherichia sp. HH26CH | reverse complement strand
CCTGTTAGGGCGCGGCTGGTAACAGAGCCTTACAGGCGCATTTGAAAAACCTCCGGCTATGCCGGAGGATATTTATTTTTGTCATGAATTTTGCATGGAACCGTGCGAAAAGCCTCTTTCGGTGTTAGCGTAACAACAAAAGATTGTTATGCTTGAAATATGGTGATGCCGTACCCATAACACAGGGACTAGCTGATAATCCGTCCATAAGGTTACAATCGGTACAGCAGGTTTTTTCAATTTTATCCAGGAGACGGAAATGTCATACAGCGGCGAACGAGATAACTTTGCACCCCATATGGCGCTGGTGCCGATGGTCATTGAACAGACCTCACGTGGTGAGCGCTCTTTTGATATCTATTCTCGTCTACTTAAGGAACGCGTCATTTTTCTGACTGGCCAGGTTGAAGACCACATGGCTAACCTGATTGTGGCGCAGATGCTGTTCCTGGAAGCAGAAAACCCAGAAAAAGATATCTATCTGTACATTAACTCCCCAGGCGGGGTTATCACTGCCGGGATGTCTATCTATGACACCATGCAGTTTATCAAGCCTGATGTCAGCACCATCTGCATGGGCCAGGCGGCCTCGATGGGCGCTTTCTTGCTGACCGCCGGGGCAAAAGGTAAACGTTTCTGCCTGCAGAACTCGCGTGTGATGATTCACCAACCGCTGGGCGGCTACCAGGGCCAGGCGACCGATATCGAAATTCATGCCCGTGAAATTCTGAAAGTTAAAGGGCGTATGAATGAACTTATGGCGCTTCATACGGGTCAATCATTAGAACAGATTGAACGTGACACCGAGCGCGATCGCTTCCTTTCCGCCCCTGAAGCGGTGGAATACGGTCTGGTCGATTCGATTCTGACCCATCGTAATTGATGCCAGAGGCGCAACTGTGCCGCTATACTTATCCAGGACGGCACAACGCTATAAAGCGGCTTGCGCCTGAGAATGGCATTTGCGTCGTCGTGTGCGGCACAAAGAACAAAGAAGAGGTTTTGACCCATGACAGATAAACGCAAAGATGGCTCAGGCAAATTGCTGTATTGCTCTTTTTGCGGCAAAAGCCAGCATGAAGTGCGCAAGCTGATTGCCGGTCCATCCGTGTATATCTGCGACGAATGTGTTGATTTATGTAACGACATCATTCGCGAAGAGATTAAAGAAGTTGCACCGCATCGTGAACGCAGTGCGCTACCGACGCCGCATGAAATTCGCAACCACCTGGACGATTACGTTATCGGTCAGGAACAGGCGAAAAAAGTGCTGGCGGTCGCGGTATACAACCACTACAAACGTCTGCGCAACGGAGATACCAGCAATGGTGTCGAGTTGGGCAAAAGTAACATTCTGCTGATCGGTCCGACCGGTTCCGGTAAAACGCTGCTGGCCGAAACGCTGGCGCGCCTGCTGGACGTCCCGTTCACCATGGCCGATGCAACCACGCTGACCGAAGCCGGTTATGTGGGCGAAGACGTTGAAAACATCATTCAGAAGTTGTTGCAAAAGTGCGATTACGACGTACAGAAAGCGCAGCGCGGGATTGTCTACATCGATGAAATCGACAAGATTTCTCGTAAGTCAGACAACCCGTCCATTACCCGAGACGTTTCCGGTGAAGGCGTACAGCAGGCACTGTTGAAACTGATCGAAGGTACGGTAGCTGCTGTTCCACCGCAAGGTGGGCGTAAACATCCGCAGCAGGAATTCTTGCAGGTTGATACCTCTAAGATCCTGTTTATCTGTGGCGGTGCGTTTGCCGGTCTGGATAAAGTGATTTCCCATCGTGTAGAAACAGGCTCCGGCATTGGTTTTGGCGCGACGGTAAAAGCGAAATCTGACAAAGCAAGTGAAGGCGAGCTGCTGGCGCAGGTTGAACCGGAAGATCTGATCAAGTTTGGTCTGATCCCTGAGTTCATTGGTCGTCTGCCGGTTGTCGCAACGTTGAATGAACTGAGCGAAGAAGCTCTGATTCAGATCCTCAAAGAGCCGAAAAACGCCCTGACCAAGCAGTATCAGGCGCTGTTTAATCTGGAAGGCGTGGATCTGGAATTCCGTGACGAGGCGCTGGATGCTATCGCTAAGAAAGCGATGGCGCGTAAAACCGGTGCCCGTGGCCTGCGTTCCATCGTAGAAGCCGCACTGCTCGATACCATGTACGATCTGCCGTCCATGGAAGATGTCGAGAAAGTGGTTATCGACGAGTCGGTAATTGATGGTCAAAGCAAACCGTTGCTGATTTATGGCAAGCCGGAAGCGCAACAGGCATCTGGTGAATAATTAACCATTCCCATACAATTAGTTAACCAAAAAGGGGGGATTTTATCTCCCCTTTAATTTTTCCTCTATTCTCGGCGTTGAATGTGGGGGAAACATCCCCATATACTGACGTACATGTTAATAGATGGCGTGAAGCACAGTCGTGTCATCTGATTACCTGGCGGAAATTAAACTAAGAGAGAGCTCTATGAATCCTGAGCGTTCTGAACGCATTGAAATCCCCGTATTGCCGCTGCGCGATGTGGTGGTTTATCCGCACATGGTCATCCCCTTATTTGTCGGGCGGGAAAAATCTATCCGTTGTCTGGAAGCGGCGATGGACCATGATAAAAAAATTATGCTGGTCGCGCAGAAAGAAGCTTCAACGGATGAGCCGGGTGTAAACGATCTTTTCACCGTCGGGACCGTGGCCTCTATATTGCAGATGCTGAAACTGCCTGACGGCACCGTCAAAGTGCTGGTCGAGGGGTTACAGCGCGCGCGTATTTCTGCGCTCTCTGACAATGGCGAACACTTTTCTGCGAAGGCGGAGTATCTGGAGTCGCCGACCATTGATGAGCGGGAACAGGAAGTGCTGGTGCGCACCGCAATCAGCCAGTTTGAAGGTTATATCAAGCTGAACAAAAAAATCCCACCAGAAGTGCTGACGTCGCTGAACAGCATCGACGATCCGGCGCGTCTGGCGGATACCATTGCTGCGCATATGCCGCTGAAACTGGCTGACAAACAGTCTGTTCTGGAGATGTCCGACGTCAACGAACGTCTGGAATATCTGATGGCGATGATGGAATCGGAAATCGATCTGCTGCAGGTTGAGAAACGCATTCGCAACCGCGTTAAAAAGCAGATGGAAAAATCCCAGCGTGAGTACTATCTGAACGAGCAAATGAAAGCTATTCAGAAAGAACTCGGCGAAATGGACGATGCGCCGGACGAAAACGAAGCACTGAAGCGCAAAATCGACGCGGCGAAAATGCCGAAAGAGGCAAAAGAGAAAGCGGAAGCAGAACTGCAGAAGCTGAAAATGATGTCTCCGATGTCGGCAGAAGCGACCGTGGTGCGTGGTTATATCGACTGGATGGTGCAGGTGCCGTGGAATGCGCGTAGCAAGGTCAAAAAAGACCTGCGTCAGGCGCAAGAAATCCTTGATACCGACCATTATGGTCTGGAGCGCGTTAAAGATCGTATCCTTGAGTATCTTGCGGTTCAAAGCCGTGTCAACAAAATCAAGGGGCCGATCCTCTGCCTGGTTGGGCCGCCGGGGGTAGGTAAAACTTCTCTTGGTCAGTCCATCGCCAAAGCTACCGGACGTAAATATGTTCGTATGGCGCTGGGCGGCGTGCGTGACGAAGCGGAAATCCGTGGTCACCGCCGTACTTACATCGGTTCTATGCCGGGTAAATTGATCCAGAAAATGGCGAAAGTGGGCGTGAAAAACCCGCTGTTCCTGCTCGATGAGATCGACAAAATGTCTTCTGACATGCGAGGCGATCCGGCTTCCGCACTGCTTGAAGTGCTGGATCCAGAGCAGAACGTAGCGTTCAGCGACCACTACCTGGAAGTGGATTACGATCTCAGCGACGTGATGTTTGTCGCGACGTCAAACTCCATGAACATTCCGGCACCACTGCTGGATCGTATGGAAGTGATTCGCCTCTCCGGTTATACCGAAGATGAAAAACTGAACATCGCCAAACGTCACCTGCTGCCGAAGCAGATTGAACGTAATGCACTGAAAAAAGGTGAACTGACCGTCGACGATAGCGCCATTATCGGCATTATTCGTTACTACACCCGTGAGGCGGGCGTGCGTGGCCTGGAACGTGAAATCTCCAAACTGTGCCGCAAAGCGGTTAAGCAGTTACTGCTCGATAAGTCATTAAAACATATCGAAATTAACGGCGATAACCTGCATGACTACCTCGGTGTTCAGCGTTTCGACTATGGTCGTGCTGATAACGAAAACCGTGTCGGCCAGGTAACCGGTCTGGCGTGGACAGAAGTGGGTGGCGACTTGCTGACCATTGAAACTGCGTGCGTTCCGGGTAAAGGCAAACTGACCTATACCGGTTCGCTCGGCGAAGTGATGCAAGAGTCCATTCAGGCGGCGTTAACGGTGGTTCGTGCGCGTGCAGAAAAACTGGGGATCAACCCTGATTTTTACGAAAAACGCGACATCCACGTCCACGTACCGGAAGGTGCGACGCCAAAAGATGGTCCGAGTGCCGGTATTGCTATGTGCACCGCGCTGGTTTCTTGCCTGACCGGTAACCCGGTTCGTGCCGATGTGGCAATGACCGGTGAGATCACTCTGCGTGGTCAGGTACTGCCGATCGGTGGTTTGAAAGAAAAACTACTGGCAGCGCATCGCGGCGGGATTAAAACAGTGTTAATTCCGTTCGAAAATAAACGCGATCTGGAAGAGATTCCTGACAACGTAATTGCTGATCTGGACATTCATCCTGTGAAACGCATTGAGGAAGTTCTGACTCTGGCGCTGCAAAATGAACCGTCTGGCATGCAGGTTGTGACTGCAAAATAGTGACCTCGCGCAAAATGCACTAATAAAAACAGGGCTGGCAGGCTAATTCGGACTTGCCAGCCTTTTTTTGTCTCGCTAAGTTAGATGGCGGATTGGGCTTGCCCTTATTAAGGGGTGTTGTAAGGGGATGGCTGGCCTGATATAACTGCTGCGCGTTCGTACCTTGAAGGATTCAAGTGCGATATAAATTATAAAGAGGAAGAGAAGAGTGAATAAATCTCAATTGATCGACAAGATTGCTGCAGGGGCTGATATCTCTAAAGCTGCGGCTGGCCGTGCGTTAGATGCTATTATTGCTTCCGTAACTGAATCTCTGAAAGAAGGGGATGATGTAGCACTGGTAGGTTTTGGTACTTTTGCCGTTAAAGAGCGTGCTGCCCGTACTGGCCGCAACCCGCAGACCGGTAAAGAGATCACCATCGCTGCCGCTAAAGTACCGAGCTTCCGTGCAGGTAAAGCACTGAAAGACGCGGTAAACTAAGCGTTGTCCCCAGTGGGGATGTGACGAAGTTCAAGGGCGCATCTACTGATGTGCCTTTTTTATTTGTATTCGGTGACTTTCTGCGTCTTGTGGGCTGACAATTGCCCCCGTTTCTTGTCACAATAGGCCTTTGCGCGCATCGATACGTTGCGTGAGGTACACAGTCATCTACAGCGGAGTGTTGTTACACCATGATGGACAGCTTACGCACGGCTGCAAACAGTCTCGTGCTCAAGATTATTTTCGGTATCATTATCGTGTCGTTCATATTGACCGGCGTGAGTGGTTACCTGATTGGCGGAGGCAATAACTACGCCGCAAAAGTGAATGACCAGGAAATCAGCCGTGGGCAGTTCGAGAACGCCTTCAACAGCGAGCGTAATCGCATGCAGCAACAGCTGGGCGATCAATACTCTGAGCTTGCAGCGAACGAAGGCTATATGAAAACCCTGCGTCAACAGGTGCTGAATCGTCTGATCGACGAGGCGCTGCTGGATCAGTACGCTCGTGAGCTGAAACTGGGTATCAGTGATGAGCAGGTTAAACAGGCGATTTTCGCGACCCCAGCCTTCCAGGTTGACGGCAAATTTGATAACAGCCGCTATAACGGTATCCTCAACCAGATGGGGATGACCGCCGATCAGTACGCCCAGGCGCTACGTAACCAGCTCACTACCCAACAGCTGATTAACGGCGTTGCCGGTACCGATTTTATGCTGAAAGGTGAAACCGACGAGCTGGCGGCACTGGTAGCTCAACAACGCGTGGTACGTGAAGCGACTATCGATGTTAACGCGCTGGCGGCGAAGCAGCCTGTGACCGAACAGGAAATTGCCAGCTACTACGAACAAAACAAAAACAATTTCATGACGCCGGAACAATTCCGCGTGAGTTACATCAAGCTGGATGCCGCAACGATGCAGCAACCGGTTAGCGATGCGGATATCCAGAGCTACTACGATCAGCATCAGGATCAATTCACCCAGCCGCAGCGTACCCGCTACAGCATCATCCAGACCAAAACTGAAGATGAAGCGAAAGCGGTACTTGATGAGCTGAATAAAGGCGGTGATTTTGCTGCGTTAGCCAAAGAAAAATCTGCCGATATTATCTCTGCCCGTAACGGCGGCGATATGGGTTGGTTAGAAGATGCCACTATCCCGGACGAACTGAAAAATGCTGGTCTGAAAGAAAAAGGCCAACTCTCTGGTGTCATCAAATCTTCGGTCGGTTTCCTGATTGTACGTCTGGACGACATTCAGCCAGCGAAAGTGAAGTCGTTAGACGAAGTGCGTGACGATGTCGCGGCGAAAGTGAAACACGAAAAAGCCCTCGATGCGTACTACGCACTGCAGCAGAAAGTGAGTGATGCAGCAAGCAATGATACCGAGTCTCTGGCCGGTGCAGAGCAAGCTGCGGGCGTAAAAGCCACTCAGACGGGTTGGTTCAGCAAAGATAACCTGCCGGAAGAGTTGAACTTTAAGCCGGTTGCAGACGCTATCTTTAACGGCGGTCTGGTAGGTGAAAACGGCGCACCGGGCATCAACTCTGACATCATCACCGTAGACGGCGACCGCGCATTCGTGCTGCGCATCAGCGAGCACAAACCGGAAGCGGTGAAACCGTTGGCAGATGTTCAGGAACAAGTTAAGGCACTGGTTCAGCACAACAAAGCTGAACAACAGGCGAAAGTGGATGCTGAAAAACTGCTGGTTGATTTGAAAGCTGGCAAAGGTGCAGAAGCTATGCAGGCCGCCGGTCTGAAATTTGGCGAGCCGAAAACCTTAAGCCGTTCCGGTCGTGATCCGATTAGCCAGGCGGCGTTTGCACTGCCACTGCCTGCGAAAGACAAACCGAGCTACGGTATGGCGACCGATATGCAAGGCAATGTCGTTCTGCTGGCGCTGGACGAAGTGAAACAAGGTTCAATGCCGGAAGAGCAGAAAAAAGCGATGGTGCAGGGTATCACCCAGAACAACGCACAAATCGTCTTTGAAGCTCTGATGAGTAACCTGCGTAAAGAGGCGAAAATCAAAATTGGCGATGCGCTGGAACAGCAATAATCCTGAAGCCGCCTCGCAAAAAAATGCTTTGCAGCTGTAACAAGAAAAGGTCGCTTTCGCGGCCTTTTCCATTTCTGAACATTGCCATTTGTTTCCTGTTTTCACTGCCGTTAAGGTGATTCCACTGTTAACAAACAAGGAGAAAACAGTATGAAACACGGAATTAAAGCACTGCTCATTACCCTGTCCCTGGCCTGTGCCGGAATGTCTCATAGCGCGCTGGCGGCAGCTCCTGCGGCGAAACCGACAACGGTAGAAACCAAAGCGGAAGCTCCTGCAGCACAAAGTAAAGCAGCAGTACCGACTAAAGCCAGTGACGAAGAAGGTACCCGGGTCAGCATTAATAATGCCAGCGCGGAAGAGTTAGCCCGCGCGATGAATGGCGTTGGCCTGAAGAAGGCGCAGGCGATTGTCAGTTATCGCGAAGAGTACGGTCCGTTTAAAACGGTGGAGGATCTCAAGCAGGTGCCGGGGATGGGCAATTCGCTGGTGGAACGTAATCTGGCGGTATTAACCCTGTAATTAATTTGCATAGTGGCAAATTTTTGCCAGACTGAAGAGGTCATACCAGTTATGACCTCTGTACTTATAACAGTTCTTATAACAACAACGTAAGGTTATTGCGCTATGCAAACACAAATCAAAGTTCGTGGATATCATCTCGACGTTTACCAGCACGTAAACAACGCCCGCTACCTTGAGTTTCTCGAAGAAGCCCGCTGGGATGGGTTGGAAAATAGCGACAGTTTTCAGTGGATGACGGCCCATAACATCGCCTTCGTCGTGGTCAATATCAATATTAACTATCGTCGCCCGGCGGTATTAAGCGACCTGTTAACCATTACCAGTCAGTTGCAGCAATTAAACGGTAAAAGCGGCATCTTAAGCCAGGTCATTACACTGGAGCCGGAAGGGCAGGTGGTGGCGGATGCGCTTATTACGTTTGTTTGTATTGATCTTAAAACGCAGAAAGCATTAGCTCTGGAAGGGGAATTGCGCGAAAAGCTGGAGCAGATGGTTAAGTAAACGTTTTGTGGTGCCGGATGCTCAAGCCGCATCCGGCGACACCCGGAATAATTACTTCAACCCGGTTTTCTGCTTCATCGCTGCCATCACCGTCGGTTTATCGGCCAGATAATGATGCAAACCGTTGGAGCGTAAATTACACGCCGCACAATGACCGCAACCGTCGCCTTTAATGCCGTTATAGCAGGTCAACGTTTCGTTACGGATTAAATCTAGTTTGCCGTAATAATCCGCCAGCGCCCAGGTTTCCGCTTTATCAATCCACATCAGTGGCGTTTCAAAACGAATATCTTTCGCCATGCCCAAACTGACGGCATGATTTAGTGCTTTCACAAACTCATCGCGGCAATCTGGGTAGCCGGAGAAATCCGTTTCGCAGACGCCGGTAATTACGGCTTCGGCTTTTACCTGATACGCATATATTGCCGCCAGTGTCAGGAACAAAATATTACGCCCAGGGACAAACGTATTCGGGATGCCATCAGCTTCAGGTTCATAATCAGGCACCGGAATGCTGTCACGCGTCAGGCTGCTGACCGCCAGTTCGTTGAGCAGCGTTACATCCAGCACTTTATGTGCACGAGCGCCCAGTTTCAGCGCCAGTTCGCGTGCCACGTCGATTTCTGCGCGATGTCGCTGACCGTAATCGAACGTCACGCAATGGACTTCATCATATTGTTGTAATGCCTGCACCAGACAGGTGGTGGAATCCTGGCCTCCACTGAACACAACGACAGCACGTTTCATAGATAATCCTGCTTGAACAATAAAAGCGTTATGGTAACGCCTGCGATTAACCCGGACCAGCTATTCATTGCGACGGCGCGGGAAGCCAGGCTTCGGTAAATTCAAACCAGCCTCGCGGTGTCAGTCGCACACCGTTCACGCCGGGAGGGGCGCTAATGCGATAGTGATAGTTGAACAGCGGCGTCAGCGTCGCATCTGCCATTAACTGGCTAAAAACCGCTTTCAGGGCATTAAATCGGTTTTCCTCATCAGGCATTACTTGCACCGCGTCCAGTGTCGATTGCAAATGTGCATATGCTGGAGCGTCGAAAACATGTGGCCACAGTGGATCGCAACGCAGCCATTGCTCCAGGGTATATTCCGGTGCTTCGCCAATTAACCTGTCGCCCATCATGAGGTCTGCGTGTGCCAGTAGGGTCGTGTCGTCCCAGTTTTTTGCGTTATGAAAAATAATTGTAAGTTCACAGCCTTCCGCGGCCAGTGTCGCCTGTAGGCGTTCTGCCATGGTATGAAGTTCTATCGGTAGGTGATAAACCAGCGTCAAGGTTTTCGGTAGTTTGACGTCATCCGGTACTTGCCATTGTGGAATAGTCCAGCCAGGCAGTAATGCATGACTGGCGGTGATCAGGTTTTCTCCGACTTCTAACGTTTGTAATAAACCGGATTGATGAATAATGGAGATCACTTTTCGCGCCTGCCAGAGGGACAGTCGGGGACTTTTGCGCAACGTTAAATAGCAAAAACCTAAACTGATGCCGCTACTGACCTGGCTGACGCGTTGCAGCTCCTCCGGTTTGCCGATGGTGATTTGCACGGGATGCCGACAACTGGTTCCCAAATCTTTTTCGAAAAGCGGCGGAGTTATCCAGTACTCAACCGCTTTAAGCAGCGGATGACGCAAATGGTAATAATCATGGCTCTCCAGGCGCACCAGTTCCGCTGTGAATTGTGTTAAGCGAAAAGGACCAGTGCCGATCAGGGGGAATTGCGGATGCGCCAGATGGCTGCAGTAGCTCGCCAGCCGGTGCGCAAGCCAGTGATCGGGGCGATGTAAAAAGAAGGTCAGACACTGCGGATGGGTGACTTCAATACGCTTCACGCTAATAAATAATTGACCCAGTGCTGGCAGTTGTAACAGCATCAATAACCGCTGGTGTAAGTGTGAGGCTTTTACTGCATCGCCGTTATGCCAGTGTAGGGTTGAACGAAGATAAAAGTCCCAGCGTAACCCGTCAGCAGAGGTTTCCCAGTGATGCGCTAAATCGCCAATCGGGCGCTGGGTATTATTATCGAAGCGGGTCAGGCCGGAAAATATCTGTCCGGCGAGATGCTGCTCGGCACGGCCGGGCAAAAAGCCCGGTTGTAGCGGTTCGAGCGGGCGATAGTAGGGAATACGCAACGTGGGCGTATCGTTTTGCCATTGTCCGCCCATAAACGGCTGTAACAGAGTGCGCAGCTCACCTGGGGCCAGTTGCGCCAGCTCCAGCACATCTTGCTGCTTTCCGGTTTCCAGCGCCTGTTCCATCATCGCATTGCGTAGCGATTCTGGCGTGACCAGAAAGCGTAGTTGACCGCGCTTTCCGCGTCCTGACTGCGCCTGCCACTCCAGCCATCCCGCCTCCTGTGCCTGGCGTAACAGCGTACGAACATGGCGTTCGCTGCAAAAACAGCGTTCGGCCAGTTCGCTGACGGTGACGGTTTGCGGCTTTCCGGCAGAAGGTTGCCACAGACGTTGATACTGGTTAAGACGGTTGAGCAGTCGCATATAAACCCGGAACAATATTATTTAACTATTCACTATTACTTCCGTATATATCAGGTGATACTCAATCACTATTAACCGTGTCACAGAGTGGAGAAAGAAATGGCTCGTCTGGCAGCATTTGATATGGACGGCACTTTATTGATGCCTGACCATCATTTAGGTGAGAAAACACTCTCTACTTTGGCACGACTGCGTGAACGCGACATTACCCTCACTTTCGCCACAGGTCGTCATGCGCTGGAGATGCAGCATATTCTCGGGGCGCTATCGCTGGATGCGTATTTGATTACCGGCAACGGAACGCGCGTGCATTCTCTGGAAGGTGAACTTTTACATCGTGATGATTTACCTGCGGATGTCGCGGAGCTGGTGCTGTATCAGCAATGGGATACCCGAGCCAGCATGCATATCTTCAATGACGACGGTTGGTTTACCGGAAAAGAGATCCCTGCATTGCTGCAGGCATTTGTCTATAGCGGTTTTCGTTATCAGATAATCGATGTTAAAAAAATGCCACTCGGCAGCGTCACCAAGATCTGCTTCTGTGGCGATCACGACGATCTTACACGCTTGCAGATCCAACTACACGAAGCATTAGGCGAGCGTGCACATTTGTGTTTTTCCGCGACGGATTGCCTCGAAGTGCTCCCGGTGGGCTGCAATAAAGGCGCTGCATTGACGGTGCTGACCCAACATTTAGGTTTATCGTTGCGCGATTGCATGGCCTTTGGTGATGCGATGAACGATCGCGAAATGTTAGGCAGCGTCGGTAGCGGCTTTATTATGGGCAATGCGATGCCGCAACTGCGCGCGGAGCTCCCTCATTTACCGGTGATTGGACATTGCCGAAATCAGGCGGTCTCTCACTATTTGACGCACTGGCTGGACTATCCACATCTACCTTATTCCCCCGAATAACGAGATCCCTTCCAGCACCGGGCAATTGCCCGGTTTTTTTTGCGTTGAATTTGTCATTTTGTGCCGTGATGTTTAAACCGCACAGAATAAATTGTCGCGATTTCACCTTTAAAATAGAATTAAAAGAGAAAAAAATTCTCTGTGGAAGGGTTATGTTAGATAAAATTGACCGTAAGCTGCTGGCCTTACTACAGCAGGATTGCACCCTCTCTTTGCAGGCATTGGCTGAAGCCGTTAATCTGACAACCACGCCTTGCTGGAAGCGACTGAAACGGTTGGAGGATGACGGTATCCTTATCGGCAAAGTCGCCCTGTTGGACCCGGAAAAAATTGGCCTCGGCCTGACCGCCTTTGTGCTGATAAAAACGCAACATCACAGCAGCGAATGGTATTGCCGCTTTGTCACGGTGGTTACCGAAATGCCAGAAGTGCTGGGGTTCTGGCGCATGGCCGGTGAATACGATTATCTGATGCGCGTCCAGGTTGCCGACATGAAACGCTACGACGAGTTTTATAAGCGTCTGGTAAACAGCGTGCCGGGGCTGTCGGACGTCACTTCCAGCTTCGCGATGGAACAGATTAAATACACCACTTCTTTACCCATCGAATAAATATCCAGAATCAGGTCAGGACACTACGCGTGCGATTATTTGCTCAATTAAGCTGGTATTTCCGTCGGGAATGGCGTCGCTATCTCGGGGCTGTTGCCTTGCTTGTCATTATCGCGATGCTGCAACTGGTTCCGCCGAAGGTGGTTGGTATTGTTGTCGATGGCGTGACAGAACAACACTTTACTACCGGGCAGATCCTGATGTGGATCGCCACCATGGTGCTGATTGCAGTCGTAGTTTATCTCCTGCGTTACGTCTGGCGCGTATTGCTGTTTGGCGCGTCTTATCAACTGGCTGTTGAACTGCGTGAAGATTATTACCGTCAGCTAAGCCGGCAGCATCCTGAGTTTTACCTGCGTCATCGCACGGGTGACCTCATGGCTCGTGCGACCAATGACGTCGATCGGGTCGTGTTTGCCGCCGGAGAAGGGGTGCTGACGCTGGTGGATTCACTGGTGATGGGCTGCGCTGTGTTGATTATGATGTCTACGCAAATTAGCTGGCAGTTGACCTTATTTGCCCTGTTACCTATGCCAGTGATGGCGATCATGATTAAGCGCAACGGCGATGCCTTGCATGAACGCTTTAAGCTGGCACAGGCGGCGTTTTCCAGTCTTAATGACCGCACCCAGGAAAGCCTCACCAGTATCCGCATGATCAAAGCCTTTGGTCTGGAAGATCGCCAGTCGGCGTTATTTGCCGCGGATGCCGAAGATACCGGCAAAAAAAACATGCGGGTGGCGCGTATTGATGCTCGTTTCGACCCGACCATCTATATCGCGATTGGTATGGCGAACTTGCTGGCGATTGGCGGCGGTAGTTGGATGGTGGTGCAGGGCAGTTTAACGCTGGGCCAGCTCACCAGTTTTATGATGTATTTAGGTCTGATGATTTGGCCGATGCTGGCGCTGGCATGGATGTTTAACATAGTGGAGCGTGGTAGTGCTGCGTACAGCCGTATTCGCGCGATGCTGGCGGAAGCGCCGGTGGTGAACGATGGTAGCGAACCCGTGCCAGAAGGTCGTGGTGAACTGGATGTAAATATTCGCCAGTTTATGTATCCGCAGACTGACCATCCTGCGCTGGAAAACGTCAATTTCGCCCTGAAACCCGGTCAGATGCTGGGTATCTGCGGGCCGACTGGTTCCGGCAAAAGTACCCTGTTGTCGCTCATTCAGCGTCATTTCGACGTCAGCGAGGGGGATATTCGCTTTCATGATATTCCTCTGACGAAGTTACAACTCGATAGCTGGCGTAGCCGCCTGGCGGTGGTCAGCCAGACGCCATTCCTTTTTTCCGACACCGTGGCGAACAATATCGCGCTGGGTTGCCCGAATGCCACACAGCAAGAGATTGAGCATGTCGCGCGGTTAGCCAGCGTACATGACGATATTTTGCGTCTACCGCAAGGTTACGATACAGAGGTGGGCGAGCGCGGCGTGATGCTTTCTGGTGGGCAAAAACAGCGTATCTCCATTGCTCGTGCGTTATTAGTCAACGCGGAAATCCTCATCCTTGATGATGCGCTTTCGGCGGTGGACGGACGCACAGAGCACCAGATCCTGCATAACCTGCGTCAGTGGGGGCAGGGAAGAACGGTAATCATCAGTGCCCATCGCCTTTCGGCACTGACGGAAGCCAGTGAAATTATTGTGATGCAGCACGGACATATCGCCCAGCGTGGCAATCATGATGCACTGGCGCAACAAAGCGGCTGGTATCGCGATATGTATCGCTATCAACAACTGGAGGCGGCGCTCGACGACGCTCCGGAAATTCGCGAGGAGGCCATCGATGCGTAGTTTTAGCCAACTGTGGCCGACTCTCAAGCGCCTGTTAGCGTACGGTTCGCCGTGGCGTAAACCGTTGGGGATTGCGGTCCTGATGATGTGGGTTGCGGCGGCGGCAGAAGTCAGCGGGCCGCTGCTTATCAGCTATTTTATCGACAATATGGTAGCGAAAAATAACCTGCCGTTGAAAGTGGTTGCCGGGCTGGCTGCGGCGTATGTTGGGCTACAACTGTTTGCCGCAGGGCTACATTACGCGCAGTCGCTGCTGTTTAATCGGGCGGCGGTTGGCGTGGTACAACAGTTGCGCACGGATGTGATGGATGCCGCGTTGCGCCAGCCATTAAGCGAGTTTGATACTCAGCCGGTCGGGCAGGTGATTTCCCGCGTTACCAATGATACTGAAGTGATCCGCGACCTCTACGTTACCGTAGTGGCAACTGTCCTGCGTAGTGCCGCACTGGTGGGTGCGATGCTGGTGGCAATGTTCAGCCTCGACTGGCGAATGGCGCTGGTGGCGATAATGATTTTCCCGGTGGTGCTGGTGGTGATGGTGATATACCAGCGTTACAGCACGCCGATTGTCCGTCGTGTGCGCGCCTATCTGGCAGATATCAACGACGGCTTTAACGAAATCATCAATGGCATGAGCGTCATCCAGCAGTTCCGTCAGCAGGCGCGATTTGGCGAACGTATGGGTGAGGCCAGTCGTTCACACTATATGGCGAGGATGCAAACCCTGCGCCTCGATGGTTTTTTACTGCGGCCCCTGCTGAGTCTCTTTTCTTCGCTCATTCTTTGTGGCTTGTTGATGCTGTTTGGCTTCTCTGCCAGCGGCACCATTGAAGTGGGCGTGCTGTATGCGTTTATCAGCTATCTTGGGCGGCTTAACGAACCCTTAATCGAACTGACCACGCAACAGGCGATGCTGCAACAGGCTGTTGTTGCTGGTGAGCGCGTGTTTGAGTTGATGGACGGGCCGCGCCAGCAATACGGCAATGATGATCGCCCGTTGCAGAGCGGCAACATTGAAGTCGATAACGTGTCATTTGCTTATCGCGATAACAATCTGGTGCTGAAGAATATTAATCTCTCTGTGCCTTCGCGCAACTTTGTGGCGCTGGTGGGGCATACCGGCAGTGGTAAAAGTACCCTCGCCAGTTTATTGATGGGCTATTACCCGCTAACGGAAGGTGATATTCGCCTTGATGGTCGTCCATTAAGTTCGCTAAGTCACAGCGCGCTGCGCCAGGGCGTGGCAATGGTGCAGCAAGATCCGGTAGTGCTGGCGGATACCTTCCTCGCCAACGTGACGCTGGGACGTGATATCTCCGAAGAACGCGTCTGGCAGGCGCTGGAAACTGTGCAACTGGCGGAGTTGGCGCGCAGCATGAGCGATGGTATTTATACGCCGCTGGGCGAGCAAGGGAATAATCTCTCCGTCGGGCAAAAGCAACTGCTGGCACTGGCGCGCGTGCTGGTGGAGACACCGCAAATCCTGATCCTCGATGAAGCCACCGCCAGCATTGACTCCGGTACTGAACAGGCGATTCAACACGCACTGGCGGCGGTGCGTGAACACACTACGCTTGTGGTGATTGCTCACCGCTTATCGACCATTGTTGATGCTGACACCATTCTGGTGCTTCATCGTGGTCAGGCTGTGGAACAGGGGACTCACCAGCAACTGCTGGCCGCCCAGGGGCGCTACTGGCAGATGTATCAACTGCAACTAGCGGGCGAAGAGCTGGCAGCCAGCGTGCGTGAAGATGAATCATTGAGCGCCTGAATAGCGCAATATTTCATCGTTGGTGCAAAAATGTAACGCACTGTGCACTGTCATAGTGCGTTTTTGTTTTCAATCTTCTTAACTTCCTGCTCTCTTTCTCGTTTTTCATTTCTGGCACACCGCTTGCAATACCTTATTCGTGTAGCAGAACCATTACCGAATTCTGACCGGAGGGGATCTATGAAGCTGGTGACCGTGATAATCAAACCATTCAAGCTGGAAGACGTTCGTGAAGCGTTATCTTCCATTGGTATTCAGGGCCTGACCGTCACCGAAGTGAAAGGTTTCGGGCGTCAGAAAGGGCATGCCGAGCTGTACCGGGGGGCGGAATACAGCGTCAACTTTCTGCCAAAAGTAAAAATTGATGTGGCGATTGCTGATGACCAACTCGATGAAGTGATCGATATCGTCAGCAAAGCGGCTTACACCGGAAAAATTGGCGACGGCAAAATCTTCGTCGCTGAATTGCAACGCGTCATTCGTATTCGTACCGGCGAAGCCGACGAAGCGGCGCTGTAATCTCTGGCACACAGCAACAGGAACGAAAAATGAAGATAGCGACGATAAAAACTGGGCTTGCTTCACTGGCGATGCTGCCGGGACTGGTAATGGCTGCACCTGCGGTGGCCGATAAAGCTGACAATGCGTTTATGATGATTTGTACTGCGCTGGTGCTGTTTATGACTATTCCGGGGATTGCCCTGTTTTACGGTGGGTTAATTCGCGGCAAAAACGTACTGTCGATGCTGACGCAGGTGACGGTGACGTTTGCTCTGGTCTGCATTCTCTGGGTGGTTTACGGCTACTCGCTGGCGTTTGGTGAGGGCAACAACTTCTTCGGTAACATTAACTGGTTGATGCTGAAAAACATCGAACTGACGGCGGTGATGGGCAGCATTTATCAGTATATCCACGTGGCGTTTCAGGGATCGTTTGCCTGCATTACCGTCGGCTTGATCGTCGGGGCGCTGGCGGAACGGATCCGCTTCTCAGCTGTGCTGATTTTCGTGGTGGTGTGGCTGACGCTCTCTTACATTCCGATTGCGCATATGGTCTGGGGCGGTGGTTTGCTGGCTTCTCACGGTGCGCTGGATTTCGCGGGTGGCACGGTGGTGCACATTAACGCCGCAATTGCTGGTCTGGTGGGCGCATATCTAATTGGCAAACGCGTGGGCTTCGGCAAAGAGGCGTTTAAACCGCACAACCTGCCGATGGTCTTTACCGGTACTGCCATTCTCTATATCGGTTGGTTTGGCTTTAACGCCGGATCAGCGGGCACGGCGAATGAAATTGCAGCACTGGCATTTGTGAATACTGTGGTCGCAACGGCGGCGGCAATTCTTGGCTGGATCTTCGGTGAATGGGCGCTGCGCGGTAAGCCTTCACTGCTGGGAGCGTGTTCTGGCGCGATTGCCGGTCTGGTCGGCGTGACGCCAGCCTGTGGCTACATTGGTGTTGGCGGCGCGTTGATTATCGGCGTAGTCGCTGGTCTGGCGGGCTTGTGGGGCGTGACCATGCTCAAACGCTTGCTGCGGGTGGATGATCCCTGCGATGTTTTCGGTGTGCACGGCGTTTGTGGCATTGTCGGCTGTATCATGACCGGGATTTTTGCCGCCAGCTCGCTGGGCGGCGTGGGCTTCGCTGAAGGTGTGACGATGGGCCATCAGTTGCTGGTACAGCTGGAAAGCATTGCCATTACGATTGTCTGGTCCGGTGTGGTGGCGTTTATTGGCTACAAACTGGCGGATCTGACGGTTGGTCTGCGTGTACCGGAAGAACAGGAGCGAGAAGGGTTGGACGTCAACAGCCACGGCGAAAATGCCTATAACGCGTAATAAGCACTGCAAAAAACAGCCGGACGGTTTTCACCTCCGGCTATTTTTTTAATTGTGATTACGCATTACCCCTTCCTGAACGGTCGAGGCAATCAGCACGCCGTCCTGGGTATAAAACTCACCGCGCACAAAGCCGCGTGCGCTGGACGCCGAGGTGCTCTCCACGCTATACAGCAGCCATTCATTCAAATTAAAAGGGCGATGGAACCACATGGAATGGTCAATGGTGGCAATCTGAATCCCCGGTTCGAGAAAACCGATGCCGTGCGGCTGTAAAGCTACCGGCAGGAAGTTAAGATCAGAAGCGTAACCGAGCAGATACTGATGAACGCGCAGATCATCCGGCACGCTACCATTTGCGCGGATCCATACCTGACGATGCGGTTCTGCGACATGCCCTTTCAGTGGGTTATGAAACTCCACCGGACGGACTTCCAGCGGACGATCGCAGATGAATTTATCTTTCAGCACTGGCGGCAGCAGGTGCGCCAGCGATTGGGCGATTTGCGTTTCTGAAGGCAGGCCATCAGGTGCGGGTGCGGGTGGCATAGCTTTTTGATGTTCGAAACCCGCTTCCGGAGCCTGGAAAGAGGCTGTCATATAGAAAATCGGTTTACCGTTTTGAATAGCAGCAACCCGGCGGGCGCTGAAGCTGTTACCGTCACGCAACGTTTCGACATCATAAATAATCGGCTTCTTACTGTCGCCTGGGCGAAGAAAGTAGCTGTGAAACGAATGTACCAGCCGCTCTTCAGGGACGGTCTCTTTTGCAGCATACAAGGCCTGACCCACGACCTGGCCGCCAAACACCTGGCGTAAACCTAAATCTTCACTCTGGCCGCGAAAGAGTCCTTCCTCAATTTTTTCCAGATTTAACAATGTCAGTAAATTTTTTAGCGCCTGACTCATATAACTCTCCAGTAACAAAGCTGCCGCAGCAAGCCAAAGTGAGTTGAGTATAACGCAAATTTGCCACTGGTCCGATGGGTGCAATGGTCTGAATTACGGGCTAATTACAGGCAGAAATGCGTGATGTGTGCCACACTTGTTGACGTTACTATTTTGTTAACCACTCTTCCGGCGAGGAAAGTTAGCCCGCTGGTGCATTGATAATAAGGAGAAGTGAATGAAACTCGTGCACATGGCCAGTGGTTTAGCGGTTGCGATTGCGTTGGCGGCTTGCGCAGATAAAAGCGCGGATATTCAGACGCCAGCACCGGCTGCAAATACGTCTATTTCAGCAACACAGCAACCTGCTATCCAGCAACCGAATGTTTCCGGTACCGTCTGGATCCGTCAGAAAGTCGCACTGCCGCCTGATGCCGTGCTGACCGTGACACTTTCTGACGCGTCGTTAGCCGATGCACCGTCAAAAGTACTGGCGCAGAAAGCGGTGCGTACTGAAGGTAAACAGTCACCATTCAGCTTTGTTCTGCCATTTAACCCGGCAGACGTTCAGCCGAAAGCGCGTATTCTGTTGAGTGCGGCGATTACCGTGAATGACAAACTGGTATTTATTACCGATACCGTTCAGCCGGTGATCAACCAGGGCGGAACTAAAGCTGACCTGACATTGGTGCCGGTGCAGCAAACCGCCGTGCCGGTTCAGGCCAGCGGTGGCGCAACGACTACCGTACCATCAACTTCACCAACCCAGGTGAATCCGTCTTCGGCAGTTCCGGCTCCTACGCAATATTAAGCGAAGTTAACCCTCTCCGCCCGGAGAGGGTTAGTAGTTCCAGCGATAACGCTGCAAGTCGATTTGCCCTCTTCCTGACACCATCACACCTTCTGCCAGTAATGCCTGTCGCTGACGCTGTAAATCCGGTCCGGTTAGCGAAATTGTGCCGTGGCGATTAACCACCCGGTGCCAGGGCAAGGTGCTGCCTTCCGGGAGACGCTTTAACACAACACCTACCTGGCGCGCGGCGCGGGGCGATCCCGCCAATTTCGCGACATCACCGTAAGTGGTGACATAGCCTTCGGGAATAGCGGCTACGATTTGCCAGACGCGTTGGGGAAATGAATCTTCTTTTTCCATCTTTTCTTCCTGAGGTAATTTTTCAGCATAATCTGGAAAAACGCCCGAGTGAAGCAGCATTGCGCAAGAAACCAGCATCTGGCACGCAATGGGTTGCAATTAGCCGGGGCAGCAGTGATAATGCGCCTGCGCGTTGGTTCTCAACGCTCTCAATGGGGGCTCTGTTGGTTCTCCCGCAACGCTACTCTGTTTACCAGGTCAGGTCCGGAAGGAAGCAGCCAAGGCAGATGACGCGTGTGCCGGGATGTAGCTGGCAGGGCCCCCACCCATTTCTGCCTCCCACCGTTTCGTCAAAAAATCCCAACATGGCTAAACTTTAACCACAACTGACGTCGCAAGAATTGTCTGGCTGCGCAGTACGCTTCGGAGGTATGTCTGATGAAGTATGTTGATGGTTTTGTGGTTGCCGTTCCTGCCGATAAAAAGGATGCCTATCGGGAAATGGCCGCTAAGGCCGCGCCATTGTTTAAAGAGTTTGGCGCGCTTCGTATTGTCGAATGCTGGGCCAGCGATGTACCGGATGGCAAAGTGACCGATTTTCGTATGGCGGTGAAAGCGGAAGAGAATGAAGAGGTTGTCTTTAGCTGGATTGAATACCCTTCAAAAGAGGTCCGCGACGCTGCTAATCAAAAGATGATGTCGGACCCACGGATGAAGGAGTTCGGCGAGTCCATGCCGTTTGATGGCAAGCGAATGATCTATGGCGGATTCGAGTCAATCATCGACGAATAGGTAGCGTGACGGGCTGTGCGGCGTGCCGTCAGCCCAAAAATTCACAAATGTTGCTCGGCCCAGCGTAAGAAATCCTCTTTCGGTAATGCCTTGCTATAGAGCCAGCCCTGGCCGTAGTGCACGCCATGCTGGCGTAGCCACTCTTCTTGTTTACTGGTTTCGATTCCCTCCGCTACCATTTTCAGTTTCAGTGTTTTTGCCATTTCGATGATATGTGGCGTGACATTTTTATATTCCAGCGCATCAACGAAAGATTTATCGATCTTCAGAATGTCGACATCCAGATCCTGTAAATAGCTTAAACTTGAATACCCCGTACCAAAATCATCGAGATAAATTTCATGGCCCGCCTCCCGGTAGCGAGAAATTATCGGGGCGCTGGTTTTCGGATCGGCAAACTCGCGTTCAGTGAGTTCAAGCGCGATCTGTCTGGGATTAACCTGATAGTGATTGATCATTTCACGCAGCAATTGCGGGATTTTTTCCGAGGTGAGTACGGTGGATTCAAGATTGATCGAAATATGCTGCTGCGGATGCTGACGCAGCCAGTCGCCCATATCTTCAAAGACACTTTTTATAATCAGTAGCGTCAACGGCTCAGAAAGCACCGTTTGCTGTGCCAGCGGAATAAAACTATCTGGTGACAACCAACTACCGTCTGTCTGCGGCCAGCGCGCCAGTGCCTCAGCACCGACAATTTTGCCATTGGCTAAGGAGACAATCGGCTGATAGTGCACGCAAATATCACGATTTTCGATAGCATCCTGCAGCCGATGATGCGGTGACTGGATACGGCGCAAAATACGCAGCACAAACATCGCTGCCAGCAGGCCAATCACCAACCCGAGCGGTAACCAAATAAAGACTTGCCGATGCCAGCCTTTCTGCAACATTTTCGTTGAAGCCCAGGTGATGATCGAAATATTCATCTCCGGGAAGGGCTGGATATCGTAAATAATTCCATTATTTTCGATATGCTCACCGGGTGTTTTTTGTAGCCTGGTAATAATTCCCTGAGCAATTTCATCGCTGCTGGTTATGACAACATTATGGGCATTGCCAATAATGGCGGCATCAATTTGCCATGAGCTATAGGGAATGACATCAATAAAGGAAGCGGGGTCGATCATGACGACATAATGTGCCGTTCCCATGGCAACCATGTAACGGATAATGCCTAAATCGTTATGCGATGTTAACCAGACACGATAACCATCTTTCGAAATTTTACCTGGCTCGGGGAAGGTATCGGGCGGGCTTTCATGCTCCAGAGACGAACACTGGGGAACGTTGTTATCGATATAAACCACTTCCTGAATATAGCGATAACTGTAAGATACCCGACGCATTTTCATGAGATGGGCTGCGCTACAGGCCGCACCTTGCCACCTTTCCAGCTCCTGCAGAGCATCTTTCCCTTGTATCGCCACCTTATTGGCCCGAATAGCGACGCGGGAGGAATAAGTATTCAGCTCTTCAATAAACGATGTTTGTACTTGCTGATGGGCCAGCCAGATGCTTAAGCCGACAGGCAGTAATACTGAAAGAATCAGTACTCCCGAAATCAGGCTGACCAGATGTCGTGTTCTCACCAGCATATCCTTATTAACACAGTGTAGGGAAAGTATATCTGATTGTGGAAAAAGGCAGGCAGGAGATAAGGAGGTAGAGCTGGTATTTCATGAAGCGATGGGTGGAAACGATCGTTGTCATTTGACCAGGCGTAGAGCTTTACGCCTGGTATGTAACCCTAACTTAAGATGTTGATTCGGCGCGAGCGAGGGTAAAAATATCGTAAAAAGACAGTTCACCTTTACGGACGATCATTTTTTTCAGTTGTTCTTTATGAACATCCGCGACACGCGGAGAGTTCAAGATGGCTTCAACCAGCGCGGCAGGTACAAAGCGCGTGTTGTACCATTCGCCGTTATAGCAAACGCGGAAATCCAGCACGTCGATATCTTCATAGCGGTAGCGTGGGTAGACATCGAAAAAGAAGAAACCATTAAGCAGGATAAATAATACAACCAGTAGCCAGACAGAGCCTGACAGCGTTTCGGACTGCAACATCACCGCCAGGGTGGCAAAAAAAGCAACGTACATACCGATAAACAGCCCCGGATGTTTACGGATAAAACTGATACTAAAGCGGGGTTTGTTGTCGCGTTTTTCGCGGGTATTCAGAGACTCAATCGTTTCGGTCAGCAGGCGTTGTATTTCGGTCATCGTTTGCCTTCGTGGTATCTGCAACTTTCCAGGGAACACCCTATTTTAACGTGGGAATAGTAGAGGGAAAGTAACAGATTTGCCACGATTTTGCATAACAGTTGCGAAAAACAGGTTACAATTTTTTAATGATTCTGGCTGGATTACCGCCCACGACAACATTGTCCGGGACATCTTTTGTGACAACTGCACCTGAGGCTACCACGACGTTATCACCAATGGTCACACCAGGGTTAATGACTGCGCGTCCACCAATCCAGACGTTATTACTGATGGTGACGGGTTTCCCCAGTTCAACACCGCTATTACGTGCTACAGGGTCGATGGGATGTGTTGCCGTGTAGATATGAACACCTGGCGCTAACATACAGTTATCACCGATGCGAATAGGGCAGACATCAAGCATCACGCAATCGAAGTTGGCGAAAAAATTATTGCCGAGAAAAATGTTATAGCCATAGTCACAGCGAAACGTTGGCTCAATATAAGCCTCTGTCACCTGACCGAATAATTCAGCGAGAATTTGCTGGCGTAATGTGTGCTCTTCCGCCAGGGAATGATTGTATCGGTGAATAAGCTGACGAGCGCGCAGGCGATCGCGAGATAACGTCTCATCTGCCGAGCGATACAACTCACCAGCAATCATCTTTTCTTTTTCTGTGCTCATTACTGACCTCCGGTTGCTGAAAATGCGGCAACACAGTAAGACGAAAAGTCAGTGAAGAGAACGTTCCCATTACGTCTGTGTGATGAAGATCACATAGGGTATGCCTTCATGGCGATAAAGTATAAAATTCTTAATAAACAGCTGGTTATAGCTCCGAAAGCCAATTATTTATTAGCGAATAAATTTCCATACTGAGGAAGGGATCTTGTCGTACAGTTTATTCATAGTCAATTCGGCGAGGCGGTGATCTGCGGCTGAGTAAAATACCGCCAGTTCATTATCTGATAATTCGTATTTATTTTTCTCGATAACACGCTCCAGCGTGTCAATTGTCTGGCAACGACGCAAACGCATTAAATAATCGGTTTTCGTTAAAGGTTTTTCGGACATACTTCTACCCATGGTTGTAATAATTCTAACAAGATAAACTCGCAGGATTCTCTTTCGTCGCATTGACAAAACAACGGAATAGTCGATTACCTGACTTCCGCCATTTTTGAAGATCCTGCATATTAATACCATAACTACTGAACAACATAAAGGTGTCATCCAGATATTCGTCGATCTGCTCAATGAGCTTATTGTCTTCATTATACTTAATTTTGTAATTAAGTGCGAAGGTCGCAATATGCTCAATCAGTTCATTCAACTGGAGGTTGATCGCCGAGGTTGGGTCGTTAACCCAGCCATGGTTGCTTTCTTCAAGGTTTGCAAGGCAATCATGATACAGGGTTTCACAGAGAAACTTAAGCTGTGCGATATCATGTCTTTTGGGTGAGTATTCATCCATAACGCGTCCCCTTCTTAGCGGTTGAACTAACGGACACCTTTCGGGATGGAAAAAACTTACTGACCTGGACTTGCCCTCTCGTTTGTTAGCTTAACTATAAGCCACTCTTTGCAGGTTTTCATCGCATTATTACGAAAAATTACAAATAGGAAGGAAGCGGGATAGGACTCACTTTTTCATACTAGCACCAACCCGCTGCAGGTAAAAGCAGTTTGCTCGAACTGTTCATAACATTTCAGGATTATCGCCAGATGAAATTGGTCACACTAATACCAGGATTGCTCTGAATATGACGTAATAACCGAGGAATGAATAAAGAATTACCGCAAATAATTAAGAATAGCCTCTAAATGATTATGGATTATTAAATCTATTAGCGCTACTTAATATAAATTAACTAACAATCAGTATTTTTTATGAATTTTATACGTGTTTAATACTGGTTTTCGTATGAGATCCTGAGTTGGTGGTTCAATGACTCCTTAATGTTCGTAGGTTATGCATAAAAAAGGCCGCTTGCGCGGCCTTAGTGATTACACGTTGTATCAATGATGATCGACAGTATGGCTGTGCTCGATATCTTCATTCTTGCGGCTAAAGCGGCGGCGAACCACCACAAAGAATACCGGAACGAAGAAGATTGCCAGTACCGTTGCGGTCACCATCCCGCCCATTACACCGGTACCTACTGCGTTCTGCGCGCCGGAACCAGCACCAGTACTGATAACCAGTGGCATAACGCCGAGGATAAACGCCAGCGAGGTCATCAGGATCGGACGTAAACGCATTCGCACCGCATCAAGCGTCGCTTCAATCAGACCTTTACCTTCTTTATCCATCAAGTCTTTGGCGAATTCGACGATAAGTATCGCGTTCTTCGCCGACAACCCAATGGTTGTGAGCAGGCCTACCTGGAAGTAAACGTCATTGGTCAGGCCACGGAAGGTGGCAGCCAGCAACGCACCGATAACCCCCAGCGGAACGACCAGCATAACGGAGAACGGAATCGACCAGCTCTCGTACAGCGCCGCCAGACACAGGAACACGACAATCAACGAAATCGCGTACAGTGAAGGTGCCTGGTTGCCGGAGAGACGTTCCTGATAGGACATCCCCGTCCAGTCATAGCCAACACCGGTAGGCAGTTTACTCGCCAGTTGTTCCATCAGCTCCATTGCTTCACCGGTACTTTTACCCGGTGCCGCCTGGCCTAAGATTTCCATAGACGGCAGGCCGTTGTAACGTTCCAGACGCGGCGAACCGTACTCCCAACGAGAAGAGGAGAACGCCGAGAACGGTACCATCTGACCATCAGCAGCACGAACATACCAGTCGCCGATATCATCCGGCAGCATACGGTATTTCGCTTCTGACATGACGTAAACTTTCTTCACACGACCGCGGTCGATAAAGTCGTTCACATAACTACCGCCCCATGCTGCGCCTAAAGTGGTGTTAATGTCGTTGATAGAAACACCCAGCGCCTGCGCTTTTTCCTGGTCGATATCAATCTTAAACTGCGGTGTATCTTCCAGACCGTTTGGACGTACGCTGGTCAGCATATCAGGGTGCTTCGCTGCTTCTGCAAGCAGCTGGTTACGCGCCTGAGTCAGTTTTTCGTGACCAAGGCCAGCCTGGTCAATCAGCTCAAAGTCAAAGCCGGTTGCAGTACCCAGTTCCACGATTGCGGGCAGGTTAAAGGCGAAAACCATCGCATCTTTGATTTGCGAGAAAGCGCGTGTTGCACGCATGGTAATCGCTTCAACTTTGTTTTCTTCGCCCGGACGATCGGCCCAGTCCTTCAAGGAAACGAACGCAATACCGGTATTCTGACCACGTCCCGCAAAGCCGAAGCCGTTAACGGCGAACACCGACTCAACGTTGTTCTTTTCTTTGGTCAGATAGTAATTCGTTACCTCATTGAGCACTTTCTGCGTACGTTCCTGCGTTGCCCCTGCTGGCAGCTGAACCATGGTCATAAATACGCCCTGGTCCTCATCTGGCAAGAAGGAGCTTGGCAGACGCACAAACAGATAGGCCATGCCGACCACGATGATTAGATACAGCACCAGGTAACGCCCCGTACTGCGCAGAATACCGCCTACGCTGTCGGTGTAGTGGTGCGTGCTCTTCTCGAACATGCGGTTAAACCAGCCGAAGAAGCCTTTTTTACCTTCTCCGTGATCGCCTTTGGCAATCGGTTTCAGCATGGTGGCACAAAGAGCCGGAGTCAGAATCAACGCCACCAGTACCGACAGCGCCATTGCTGAAACAATGGTAATAGAGAACTGACGATAGATAGCACCAGTAGAACCGCCAAAGAAGGCCATCGGTACGAATACCGCCGACAGTACCATCGCGATACCGACCAGAGCGCCCTGAATCTGCCCCATCGACTTACGGGTGGCTTCTTTTGGCGGCAAACCTTCTTCCGCCATCACACGCTCAACGTTTTCTACCACAACGATGGCGTCATCCACCAACAGGCCGATGGCGAGCACCATCCCGAACATTGTTAGCGTGTTTATCGAGAAGCCAAAGGCGGCAAGGACGGCAAAGGTCCCAAGCAATACCACCGGTACGGCAATGGTCGGAATCAACGTCGCGCGGAAGTTCTGCAGGAACAGATACATAACCAGGAACACGAGGATGATCGCTTCGACCAGCGTTTTTACCACTTCGTGAATAGAGATTTTCACGAACGGCGTGGTGTCGTACGGGTAAACAATTTTCAGACCCGACGGGAAGAACGGTTCCATCTTCGCCAGTTCAGCACGGATTGCCGCAGCGGTATCCAGCGCGTTCGCGCCGGTTGCCAGCTTGATCCCCAGACCGGAAGCCGGTTGGCCGTTAAACTCTGCGATGATGTCGTAGTTCTCACCACCCAGCTCAATTTTCGCCACATCACGCAGCAGCACGCGGGAACCATCCTGATTCACTTTCAGCAGGATTTTGCCGAACTCTTCAGTAGAGGTCAGACGCGTCTGAGCAATAATAGAGGCGTTAAGCTGTTGGCCTTTCACCGGCGGCGTACCACCGAGCTGACCCGCCGCAACCTGGGCGTTCTGCGCTTTGATGGCGGTAATGACATCAACCGGCGTTAGCTGGTATTTGTTCAGTTCATTCGGGTTCATCCAGATACGCATCGCGTACTGAGAACCGAACAGCTGAACGTCACCCACGCCCGACGTACGGCTGATGGCGTCTTTCATATTCGCCGCCACGTAGTCGGAGATATCCTCCTGCGTCATGGTGCCATCGGTGTTGATAACGCCGACAACCATCAGGAAGCTACTGGACGATTTCTCAACGCTCACCCCTTGCTGCTGTACTTCTTGCGGCAGCAACGGCATTGCCAGCTGCAGTTTGTTCTGCACCTGAACCTGCGCGATATCCGCATCAGTACCAGACTCAAAGGTCAGGGTGATCTGCACGGTACCCGTGGAGTCACTGTTAGAGGACATGTACATCAGGTTATCGATACCATTCATATTCTGTTCGATAACCTGTGTCACCGTGTCCTGCACTGTTTTCGCATCAGCGCCGGGGTAGGAGGCGGAGATCGTTACTGCCGGCGGTGCAATCGTAGGATATTGCGCCACCGGCAGTTTGAGGATCGCCAGCCCCCCTGCCAACATGATGATAATGGCGATCACCCACGCAAAAATCGGGCGATCGATAAAGAAATTAGGCATGTCTTAACGGCTCCTGTTTAAGTTAAGACTTGGACTGTTCAGGCTGAGTACCGCTTGCGGCTTGCTGGTTATTATCAGCGGTAACTTCTTGTGCTTTTACCTGGACACCAGGACGCACTTTCTGCAGCCCACTTATTACTACGCGATCGCCTGCTTTCAGACCTTCTGTCACCAGCCACTTATCGCCAATAGCCTGGCTTGCAACGATCGGACGGGTTTCCACTTTGTCATCCGCGCCTACCACCAGTACGGTAGCATCGCCACGCGGCGTACGGGTTACACCCTGTTGCGGGACTAAAATGGCGTTTGGATTAAGCCCTTCTTCCAGACGTGCGCGCACGAACATACCCGGCAGCAGAGTGTGATCCGGGTTCGGGAAGATAGCGCGTAGGGTGATAGACCCGGTGGTCTGATCGACAGTAACGTCAGAGAACTCCAGCGTACCGTCCTGTGGGAACTTAATGCCGTCACTGGTGATCAGCGACACTTTGGCTTTGCCGTTCTCTTGTTTCAGCGTGCCATTTGCCAGTTCTTGTTTCAGGCGCAGGAAGTCGTTGCTGGACTGAGTCACATCAACGTAGATCGGATCAAGTTGCTGCACGGTTGCCAGCGCCGTCGCCTGACCGTTCTGTACCAGGGCACCTTCCGTCACGTTTGACTTACCAATGCGGCCGCTAATTGGAGAGGTGACTTTGGTGTAAGCCAGATTGATACGCGCAGTTTCAACGGCAGCTTTCGCCGCAGTTACCGCGGCATTCGCCTGTTGCGCATCAGCCAGAGCCTGATCGTACTCTTGCTTACTGATGTACTGCGTACCCAGCAGTTTCTGATAACGATTCACCGTCAATTGCGCGATATTGGCTGCAGCCTGGGCTTTCGCTAAATCGCCTTTCGCACTGTCGTATGTCGCCTGATAGGTCGCAGGATCAATCTGATAGAGAGAGACACCTGCTTCGATGTCGCTACCTTCTTTGAAATTACGCTTCAGGATAATCCCGCTAACTTGAGGACGAACTTCTGCGATCCGGTAGGCACTGGTGCGACCCGGAAGCTCGGTTGTGATCTGCAGAGGTTCAGTTTTGACTGTAACTACGCCAACGGCGGGCATCTGCTGGCCACCTTGTTGGGCCTGTTTGTCGTCACATCCTGTTAGGGCTAAGCTGCCTGAGAGCATCAGAACGACCGCCAGAGGCGTAAACCCTCTGTTTTTGTTCATATGTAAACCTCGAGTGTCCGATTTCAAATTGGTCAATGGTCAAAAGTTAATAAACCCATTGCTGCGTTTATATTATCGTCGTGCTATGGTACATACATTCACAAATGTATGTAAATCTAACGCCTGTAAATTCACGAACATATGGCACGAAAAACCAAACAAGAAGCGCAGGAAACGCGCCAACACATCCTCGATGTGGCTCTACGTCTTTTCTCACAGCAGGGGGTATCATCCACCTCGCTGGGCGAGATTGCAAAAGCAGCTGGCGTTACGCGCGGTGCAATCTACTGGCATTTTAAAGACAAGTCGGATTTGTTCAGTGAGATCTGGGAACTGTCAGAATCCAATATTGGTGAACTAGAGCTTGAGTATCAGGCAAAATTCCCTGGCGATCCACTCTCAGTATTAAGAGAGATATTAATTCATGTTCTTGAATCCACGGTGACAGAAGAACGGCGTCGATTATTGATGGAGATTATATTCCACAAATGCGAATTTGTCGGAGAAATGGCTGTTGTGCAACAGGCACAACGTAATCTCTGTCTGGAAAGTTATGACCGTATAGAACAAACGTTAAAACATTGTATTGAAGCGAAAATGTTGCCTGCGGATTTAATGACGCGTCGCGCAGCAATTATTATGCGCGGCTATATTTCCGGCCTGATGGAAAACTGGCTCTTTGCCCCGCAATCTTTTGATCTTAAAAAAGAAGCCCGCGATTACGTCGCCATCTTACTGGAGATGTATCTCCTGTGCCCCACGCTTCGTAATCCTGCCACTAACGAATAACCCTGAATCTGACTCCAGGATTTTTCCTGGACATTTTCGTCGTTGCTATTCTGGTTCACTGCGTCGTGATATTCTTGCGGTTTGACTTTTTCAGGTCGTTCTTCAGGTTCAGAAACCTTCATTCATCATGACTATGTTCCAGTATTACAAACGATCACGGCATTTTGTTTTTTCAGCATTTATTGCTTTTGTTTTTGTCTTGTTATGCCAGAACACGGCGTTTGCGCGGGCGCCATCGAATGGTGATCTGCCGACAAAAGCGGACCTGCAGGCACAACTTGACTCACTGAATAAACAAAAAGATCTTTCTGCTCAGGACAAACTGGTGCAGCAGGATCTGACAGATACATTAGCCACCCTCGATAAAATCGATCGCATAAAAGAAGAGACAGTTCAGCTACGGCAAAAAGTCGCTGAAGCGCCGGAAAAAATGCGTCAGGCGACCGCGGCGTTAACAGCACTTAGCGATGTCGATAACGACGAAGAAACGCGCAAAATTCTAAGCACGCTTTCGTTGCGCCAGCTGGAAACTCGCGTTGCCCAGGCGCTGGACGATTTGCAAAACGCACAAAACGATCTGGCGTCTTATAACAGCCAGCTGGTTTCGTTACAGACGCAGCCCGAACGCGTGCAAAATGCGATGTATAACGCTTCGCAGCAGCTGCAACAAATTCGCAGCCGCCTGGATGGCACTGATGTTGGCGATACTGCCTTACGTCCCAGCCAGAAAGTGTTGATGCAGGCCCAGCAGGTTTTGCTGAATGCTGAGATTGACCAGCAGCGAAAAAGCCTGGAAGGGAACACCGTCTTACAGGATACCTTGCAAAAGCAGCGTGATTACGTGACGGCGAACAGCGCCCGTCTGGAGCACCAGTTGCAGCTGTTGCAAGAAGCAGTAAACAGCAAGCGCCTGACCTTAACCGAAAAAACGGCGCAGGAAGCCGTCTCTCCGGATGAAGCTGCACGTATTCAGGCTAATCCTCTGGTGAAACAGGAACTGGAAATTAACCAGCAGTTGAGTCAGCGTCTGATTACCGCGACTGAAAACGGTAATCAGCTAATGCAGCAAAACATTAAAGTCAAAAACTGGCTTGAGCGGGCGCTGCAATCGGAACGAAATATTAAGGAGCAGATTGCCGTCCTGAAGGGCAGTCTGCTGTTGTCTCGTATCCTTTACCAGCAACAACAAACGCTGCCCTCGGCGGATGAACTGGAAAACATGACCAACCGCATCGCGGATTTGCGTCTCGAACAGTTTGAAGTCAACCAGCAGCGTGATGCGCTCTTCCAGAGTGATGCGTTCGTTAACAAGCTGGAAGAAGGCCACGCCAACGAAGTTAACAGTGAAGTTCATGACGCATTACTCCAGGTTGTGGATATGCGTCGCGAACTGCTGGATCAGCTTAATAAACAGTTGGGTAACCAGTTGATGATGGCCATTAACCTGCAAATCAACCAGCAGCAGTTAATGAGCGTGTCGAAAAACCTGAAATCAATCCTGACTCAGCAAATCTTTTGGGTAAACAGTAACCGTCCAATGGACTGGGACTGGATCAAAGCGTTCCCACAAACGCTGAAAGATGAATTTAAGTCGATGAAGATCACGGTAAACTGGGAAAAAGCCTGGCCTGCCGTCTTTATCGCTTTCCTCGCTGGTTTGCCACTGCTATTAATTGCCGGGCTGATCCACTGGCGTCTGGGCTGGCTGAAAGCGTATCAACAAAAACTGGCTTCCGCTGTGGGTTCCCTGCGTAACGACAGCCAGCTCAACACACCAAAAGCGATCCTTATCGACCTGATCCGCGCGCTGCCGGTATGTCTGATTATTCTTGCGGTTGGTCTGATTCTGCTAACCATGCAGCTCAACATCAGCGAACTGCTGTGGTCGTTCTGTAAAAAACTGGCGATCTTCTGGCTGGTGTTTGGCCTGTGCTGGAAAGTGCTGGAGAAAAACGGTGTTGCCGTACGTCACTTTGGCATGCCGGAACAGCAGACCAGCCACTGGCGTCGGCAGATTGTCCGCATCAGTCTCGCGTTGCTGCCAATTCATTTCTGGTCTGTGGTGGCAGAACTTTCCCCGCTGCATCTGATGGATGATGTGCTGGGGCAGGCGATGATTTTCTTCAACCTGCTGCTGATTGCCTTCCTGGTATGGCCAATGTGCCGCGAAAGCTGGCGTGATAAAGAGTCGCACACCATGCGACTTGTCACCATTACCATACTGTCGATAATCCCAATTGCGTTGATGGTGCTGACCGCCACGGGTTATTTCTACACCACACTGCGCCTCTCCGGACGTTGGATTGAAACCGTGTATCTGGTGATTATCTGGAACCTGCTGTACCAGACGGTATTGCGCGGCTTAAGCGTAGCGGCGCGGCGTATCGCCTGGCGTCGTGCGCTCGCGCGTCGACAGAATCTGGTGAAAGAGGGCGCAGAAGGTGCCGAACCGCCGGAAGAACCAACCATTGCACTGGAGCAGGTTAACCAACAGACGCTGCGTATTACTATGTTGCTGATGTTTGCGCTGTTCGGTGTCATGTTCTGGGCAATTTGGTCAGATTTGATCACCGTGTTCAGCTATCTCGACAGCATCACGCTCTGGCATTACAACGGCACTGAAGCTGGCGCTGCGGTGGTGAAAAACGTCACCATGGGCAGTCTGTTGTTTGCGATTATCGCCTCAATGGTAGCCTGGGCGTTGATTCGCAACCTGCCTGGTTTGCTGGAAGTATTGGTGCTCTCGCGACTGAATATGCGCCAGGGCGCGTCGTATGCCATTACTACCATCCTTAACTACATCATCATTGCCGTTGGTGCGATGACGGTGTTCGGATCGCTGGGCGTCTCGTGGGATAAACTCCAGTGGCTGGCGGCGGCATTATCCGTAGGTCTTGGTTTTGGTTTACAAGAGATCTTCGGTAACTTCGTCTCTGGTTTGATTATCCTGTTCGAACGTCCGGTACGCATTGGCGATACGGTAACCATTGGTAGCTTCTCCGGGACGGTCAGCAAGATCCGCATTCGTGCGACAACGATTACCGATTTCGATCGCAAAGAAGTGATCATCCCGAACAAAGCGTTTGTTACCGAGCGTCTCATCAACTGGTCGTTAACCGACACCACCACGCGTCTGGTGATCCGTCTGGGCGTGGCCTATGGCTCCGATCTGGAAAAAGTGCGTAAAGTATTGCTGAAGGCGGCGACTGAGCACCCAAGGGTGATGCACGAACCAATGCCGGAAGTCTTCTTTACGGCGTTTGGTGCCAGCACATTGGATCATGAGCTGCGTCTGTATGTGCGTGAACTGCGTGACCGCAGCCGTACTGTCGATGAGCTGAACCGTACTATCGATCAGCTGTGCCGTGAAAACGACATCAACATTGCCTTTAACCAGCTTGAAGTGCATCTGCACAACGAGAAGGGCGATGAGGTGACGGAAGTCAAACGCGAGTACAAAGGCGACGATCCGACACCAGCGGTAGGGTAATAACCAAAGGGGGCGACATTTAGTTGCCCCGAGATTACTGACAAAGTGCGCGTTGTTCATGCCGGATGCGGCGTGACCGCCTTATCCGGCCTACGAAACCGCAAGAATTCAATATATTGCAGGAGCGGTGTAGGCCTGATAAGCGTAGCGCATCAGGCAGTTTTGCGTTTGCCCGCAATCTTAGGGGACATTTAGCGGCCCCATTTATTTCTCACTTTTCCGCCTCATCATCGCGCGTTAATTTCTTTTCATAATCGCGTTTTACAATATCCAGCGCACGCAGCACGGTGCGCGCTGGGATCTGATTTTCTTCCAGCAGCACAATCAAATCGACAGCCAGTTTGACATCGTCAGGGGCATTTTCCAGTGACATACTCTCTCCATTGCTAGCGGGTTAAACGCGCTAACCTGTTTTCGATTTTTTCCAGCGCATGGCGGCAGCGTGCCAGGCGCGCTTCATAGGCTTCGACTTCACGATGCAGCGTTTGCTGTTCCACGAGATCGGTCACCCGCGCCAGGCGGGCTCGACGTTCGGCTACCATCTCACGTAGCCGCCGCTCAAAATCCTGATGCTGAATACGTTTACGCTGCCAGCGGGCAATTTTCGGTGGCGCACTGTCCCACTCGCGCAAGGACCAGGCGGAGGCTTCACGCGCGATGGCTTCCAGTTGTGCAGCCAGATGTTCCGCCAGCCAGGCCACTTGCGGCAGCTGTTGCTGCTCAACCGCATGACGAAGCGCAGCCAGATTATCGCCCGCCTCATCGAGACAAGCCTGTAGTGTTGTCGCACGGGTCTGAAAAAGGTGCCTGTCAAAACGGGCACTTAGCGTGGCAAATTGCGCTACCGGGGCACAACGCTGACGCAGCGTGGCGAGCTGTCCTTCCAGTTTTTCCAGCAGCAGGGCGGTTTTCACGATAAGACCTCAATGAAAATGATAATTGTTATGCTAAAGTAGCCACTCTGTAAGCTGACAACACTCAATATGCAACGAATCATTTTAATCATCATTGGCTGGCTGGCGGTAGTGCTGGGTACGCTGGGCGTGGTATTACCGGTATTACCGACGACGCCGTTTATCCTGCTGGCGGCCTGGTGCTTTGCCCGTTCTTCCCCGCCCTTTCACGCCTGGTTGCTGTACCGCTCATGGTTTGGCAGCTATCTACGTTTCTGGCAGAAACATCATGCGATGCCGCGCGGCGTCAAACCGCGGGCGATTTTGCTTATTTTGCTCACGTTTGCCATTTCTCTGTGGTTCGTCCAGATGCCATGGGTGCGCATCATGTTGCTGGTAATTCTCGCCTGTTTGCTTTTTTATATGTGGCGAATTCCGGTGATTGATGAAAAGCAAGAAAAGCACTGAAGCACAACAATCGCAGTTGCAATTATTGCGTACAGCCAGTACATTCTGGCGTTTTCGAGCACAGGCGCAGGCGGTCAAAGGTTAAACAACTGATACTTTTGATACGCTTAAGACGCGCCGTGAGTACCACCGTAACAAGCAGGCATACACTTATGACCGCGACTGCACAGCAGCTTGAGTATCTCAAAAATAGCATCAAAAGCATTCAGGACTACCCAAAACCCGGCATTCTTTTCCGTGATGTCACCAGCTTACTGGAAGACCCGAAAGCTTACGCTCTCAGCATCGACTTGCTGGTTGAGCGTTACAAAAATGCGGGCATTACCAAAGTTGTCGGCACCGAAGCGCGTGGCTTCTTGTTTGGCGCTCCGGTAGCTCTGGGTCTGGGCGTTGGCTTTGTACCGGTCCGTAAACCGGGCAAACTGCCGCGTGAAACCATCAGTGAAACTTACGATCTGGAATACGGCACCGATCAGCTGGAAATCCACGTTGATGCCATCAAACCGGGCGATAAAGTTCTGGTGGTGGACGATCTGCTGGCAACCGGCGGCACTATTGAAGCGACGGTTAAACTGATCCGTCGTCTGGGTGGTGAAGTGGCTGACGCTGCGTTCATTATCAACCTGTTCGATCTCGGCGGCGAACAGCGTCTGGAAAAACAGGGCATTACCAGCTACAGCCTTGTCCCGTTCCCGGGCCATTAATTATCGCCAGCCTTGTGCTGTCCACGCTACGGACAGCACAAGATGTGCATTCAGCCTCGCCGTTCTGACGGGGCTGTGTTAGCATTACCCCTTCGTGAATCCACCTTCCAGCGTTTCAGAGCCTGCCAATGAGTTATCAGGTCTTAGCCCGAAAATGGCGCCCACAAACCTTTGCTGACGTCGTCGGCCAGGAACATGTGCTGACCGCACTGGCGAACGGCTTGTCGTTAGGGCGTATTCATCATGCTTATCTTTTTTCCGGCACCCGGGGCGTCGGAAAAACCTCTATCGCCCGACTGCTGGCGAAGGGGCTAAACTGCGAAACTGGCATTACCGCGACGCCGTGCGGCGTGTGCGATAACTGTCGTGAAATTGAGCAGGGGCGCTTTGTCGATCTGATTGAAATCGACGCCGCCTCGCGCACCAAAGTCGAAGATACCCGCGACCTGCTGGATAACGTCCAGTACGCGCCAGCGCGTGGTCGTTTTAAAGTTTATCTGATCGACGAAGTGCATATGCTGTCGCGCCACAGCTTTAACGCACTGTTAAAAACCCTTGAAGAACCGCCGGAGCACGTCAAGTTTCTGCTGGCGACGACCGATCCGCAGAAATTGCCGGTGACGATTTTGTCACGTTGTCTGCAATTTCATCTCAAGGCGCTGGATGTCGAGCAAATTCGCCATCAGCTTGAGCACATCCTCAACGAAGAACATATCGCTCACGAGCCGCGGGCGCTGCAATTGCTGGCACGCGCCGCTGAAGGCAGCCTGCGAGATGCCTTAAGTCTGACCGACCAGGCGATTGCCAGCGGTGACGGCCAGGTTTCAACTCAGGCGGTCAGTGCGATGCTGGGTACGCTTGACGACGATCAGGCGCTGTCGCTGGTTGAAGCGATGGTTGAAGCCAACGGCGAGCGTGTAATGTCGCTGATTAATGAAGCCGCCGCTCGTGGTATTGAGTGGGAAGCGTTGCTGGTAGAAATGCTCGGCCTGTTGCACCGCATTGCAATGGTGCAACTTTCCCCTGCTGCACTTGGCAACGACATGGCCGCTATCGAGCTGCGGATGCGTGAACTGGCGCGCACCATACCGCCGACGGATATTCAGCTTTACTACCAGACGCTGTTGATTGGTCGCAAAGAATTACCGTATGCGCCGGACCGCCGCATGGGCGTTGAGATGACGCTGTTGCGCGCACTGGCGTTTCATCCGCGTATGCCGCTGCCTGAGCCAGAAGTGCCACGCCAGTCTTTTGCGCCCGTCGCGCCAACGGCAGTAATGACGCCAACCCAGGTGCCGCCGCAACCGCAATCAGCTCCGCAGCAGGCACCGACTGTACCGCTCTCAGAAACCACCAGCCAGGTGCTGGCGGCGCGCCAACAACTGCAGCGCGCACAGGGAGCAACCAAAGCAAAAAAGAGTGAACCGGCAGCCGCTACCCGCGCGCGGCCGGTGAATAACGCTGCGCTGGAAAGACTGGCTTCGGTCACCGATCGCGTTCAGGCGCGTCCGGTGCCATCGGCGCTGGAAAAAGCACCAGCCAAAAAAGAAGCGTATCGCTGGAAGGCGACCACTCCAGTGATGCAGCAAAAAGAAGTGGTCGCCACGCCGAAGGCGCTGAAAAAAGCGCTGGAACATGAAAAAACGCCGGAACTGGCGGCAAAGCTGGCGGCAGAAGCCATTGACCGCGATCCTTGGGCGGCACAGGTGAGCCAACTTTCGCTACCAAAACTGGTCGAACAGGTGGCGTTAAATGCCTGGAAAGAGGAGAGCGACAACGCAGTATGTCTGCATTTGCGCTCCTCTCAGCGGCATTTAAACAACCGCGGTGCACAGCAAAAACTGGTTGAAGCGTTGAGCACGTTAAAAGGTTCAACGGTTGAACTGACTATCGTTGAAGATGATAATCCCGCGGTGCGCACGCCGCTGGAATGGCGTCAGGCGATATACGAAGAAAAACTTGCGCAGGCGCGCGAGTCCATTATTGCGGATAATAATATTCAGACCCTGCGTCGGTTCTTCGATGCGGAGCTGGATGAAGAAAGTATCCGCCCCATTTGATCGTAAGCACAGCTTACGTTCGTCATCCTTAACGTGATTGAGAGAGAAACCTATGTTTGGTAAAGGCGGTCTGGGTAACCTGATGAAGCAAGCCCAGCAGATGCAAGAAAAAATGCAGAAAATGCAGGAAGAGATCGCGCAGCTGGAAGTGACCGGCGAATCTGGCGCAGGTCTGGTAAAAGTGACCATCAACGGTGCACACAACTGCCGTCGCGTAGAGATCGACCCGAGCCTGCTGGAAGACGACAAAGAGATGCTGGAAGACCTGGTGGCTGCAGCATTCAACGACGCGGCACGTCGTATCGAAGAAACGCAGAAAGAAAAAATGGCCTCTGTATCCTCCGGAATGCAGCTGCCGCCTGGCTTTAAGATGCCGTTCTGATGCAAACCAGCCCGCTGTTAACACAGCTTATGGAAGCACTGCGCTGTCTGCCGGGCGTTGGCCCGAAGTCGGCGCAGCGTATGGCGTTCACGCTGCTTCAGCGCGATCGTAGCGGCGGGATGCGTCTGGCGCAGGCGCTCACCCGGGCGATGTCGGAAATCGGCCACTGCGCCGATTGCCGCACCTTCACCGAACAGGAAGTCTGTAACATCTGTTCGAATCCGCGTCGTCAGGAAAACGGTCAAATCTGCGTGGTGGAGAGTCCGGCGGACATTTACGCCATTGAGCAGACGGGGCAGTTTTCAGGTCGTTATTTTGTGTTGATGGGACATCTGTCACCGCTGGACGGCATCGGTCCGGATGATATCGGCCTTGATCGTCTGGAACAGCGTCTGGCAGAGGAAAAAATCACTGAAGTGATCCTCGCCACCAACCCCACGGTTGAAGGTGAAGCTACCGCTAACTACATTGCCGAGCTTTGCGCGCAATATGACGTGGAAGCCAGCCGAATCGCTCATGGCGTACCGGTTGGCGGCGAGCTGGAAATGGTCGATGGCACCACGCTGTCACACTCCCTTGCCGGGCGTCATAAGATTCGTTTTTAAGCAAACGAGAGCAGGATCACCTGCTCTCGCTTGAAATTATTCCTCCTTGTCCCCATCTCTCCCTCATCCTGTTTTTAACCTTAAAATGGCATTATTGAGGTAGACCTACATGAAAGGACAAGAAACTCGTGGTTTTCAGTCAGAAGTGAAACAACTTCTGCACCTGATGATCCATTCTCTCTATTCCAATAAAGAAATCTTCCTGCGTGAGCTTATCTCTAACGCCTCCGATGCGGCGGACAAGCTGCGTTTCCGCGCGCTCTCTAACCCGGACCTGTACGAAGGTGATGGCGAACTGCGCGTTCGTGTCTCTTTCGATAAAGACAAGCGTACGCTGACCATTTCCGACAACGGCGTGGGGATGACCCGCGACGAAGTGATTGACCATCTGGGTACTATCGCTAAATCCGGCACCAAATCATTCCTCGAATCGCTGGGTTCTGATCAGGCGAAAGACAGCCAGCTGATCGGTCAGTTTGGTGTTGGTTTCTACTCCGCGTTTATCGTGGCTGATAAAGTGACTGTGCGCACCCGTGCGGCAGGCGAAAAACCAGAAAACGGCGTGTTCTGGGAATCGGCGGGTGAAGGTGAATACACCGTTGCCGACATCACCAAGGAAGATCGTGGTACTGAAATCACCCTGCATCTGCGTGAAGGCGAAGACGAGTTCCTCGATGACTGGCGCGTGCGCTCTATCATCAGCAAATACTCCGACCATATCGCGCTGCCGGTAGAGATCGAAAAACGCGAAGAGAAAGACGGCGAAACCGTTATTTCCTGGGAGAAAATCAACAAAGCGCAGGCGCTGTGGACCCGTAACAAGTCGGAAATCACCGACGAAGAGTACAAAGAGTTCTACAAACACATCGCCCACGACTTTAACGATCCGCTGACCTGGAGCCACAACCGCGTTGAAGGTAAGCAGGAGTACACCAGCCTGCTGTACATCCCGTCGCAGGCACCGTGGGATATGTGGAACCGCGATCATAAGCACGGCCTGAAACTGTACGTCCAGCGTGTGTTCATCATGGACGACGCAGAACAGTTCATGCCGAACTATCTGCGCTTCGTGCGTGGTCTGATTGACTCCAGCGATCTGCCGTTGAACGTTTCCCGTGAAATCCTCCAGGACAGCACCGTAACCCGCAACCTGCGCAATGCGCTGACCAAGCGTGTGCTGCAAATGCTGGAAAAATTGGCGAAAGACGACGCGGAAAAATACCAGACCTTCTGGCAACAGTTTGGCCTGGTACTGAAAGAAGGTCCGGCGGAAGATTTCGCTAACCAGGAAGCGATCGCCAAACTGCTGCGGTTTGCTTCTACACATACCGACTCTTCTGCGCAGACCGTGTCTCTGGAAGACTACGTTTCCCGCATGAAAGAAGGGCAGGAGAAAATCTACTACATCACCGCAGACAGCTATGCGGCAGCGAAGAGCAGCCCGCACCTGGAGCTGCTGCGTAAGAAAGGCATCGAAGTTCTGCTGCTTTCCGACCGCATTGATGAGTGGATGATGAACTATCTGACTGAGTTCGACGGTAAACCGTTCCAGTCTGTGTCTAAAGTTGACGAGTCGCTGGAAAAACTGGCTGACGAAGTTGATGAGAGCGCGAAAGAAGCGGAGAAAGCACTGACTCCGTTCATCGACCGTGTGAAAGCCCTGCTCGGCGAGCGCGTGAAAGATGTCCGTCTGACTCACCGTCTGACCGATACGCCAGCGATTGTCTCTACCGACGCGGACGAAATGAGTACCCAGATGGCGAAACTGTTCGCTGCGGCGGGCCAGAAAGTACCAGAAGTGAAATACATCTTCGAACTGAACCCGGATCACGTACTGGTGAAACGTGCGGCAGATACTGAAGATGAAGCGAAGTTCAGCGAGTGGGTAGAACTGCTGCTGGATCAGGCGCTGCTGGCAGAACGCGGCACGCTGGAAGATCCGAACCTGTTTATTCGTCGTATGAACCAGCTGCTGGTTTCCTGATGTAATGCCGGATGACCCTCGTGTCATCCGGCATTTTTCTTTTCATCATCTGTCCTTTCCGCAAATTATCTCGCCATTAACCGTTTCAGCCTCAGGTGCCTTTCTTGAGGCAATCGCCTGATGGTGGTATCGTTTATCGCTTTTTCAAAAAATTCGACACATTTTAAGGGGATTTTCGCAATGCGTATCATTCTGCTTGGCGCTCCGGGCGCGGGGAAAGGGACTCAGGCTCAGTTCATCATGGAGAAATATGGTATTCCGCAAATCTCCACTGGCGATATGCTGCGTGCTGCGGTCAAATCTGGCTCCGAGCTGGGTAAACAAGCAAAAGACATTATGGATGCTGGCAAATTGGTTACCGACGAGCTGGTGATCGCGCTGGTTAAAGAGCGTATTGCTCAGGAAGACTGCCGTAATGGTTTCCTGTTGGATGGCTTCCCGCGTACCATTCCGCAGGCAGACGCGATGAAAGAAGCGGGCATCAACGTTGATTACGTTCTGGAATTCGACGTACCGGACGAACTGATTGTTGACCGTATCGTAGGCCGCCGCGTTCACGCGCCGTCTGGTCGTGTATATCACGTTAAATTCAATCCGCCGAAAGTAGAAGGCAAAGACGACGTTACCGGTGAAGAACTGACTACCCGTAAAGACGATCAGGAAGAAACCGTGCGTAAACGTCTGGTTGAATACCATCAGATGACTGCACCGCTGATCGGCTACTACTCCAAAGAAGCGGAAGCGGGTAACACCAAATACGCGAAAGTTGACGGCACCAAACCGGTTGCTGAAGTTCGCGCTGATCTGGAAAAAATCCTCGGCTAATTCGAAAGCGCGCACGGACAGTCCCTTCGCTCCTTCGGGGAGAGGGTGAGGGGAACAGGCCTACAAACTTGTCAGTTTGTAGGCCGGATAAGGCGTTCGCGCCGCATCCGGCATGAACAAAGCGCACTTTGCCAGCAACTGGAGGCTGGATACGCTTCCGGCCTTTAACAAGGACGTAAATATGCGTTATCGCTGTTTATTACCAACAGGTATTTTATTGCTTGCGTCATTGCTGACAGGGTGTGAAATGCCTATGTGTTACGTCGGTGTAGCTCTTTCTCATGTTACAAGTAATGATAAAGTTAATGAAAAACAAGAGCTTCCTGATGCTCAGGTGGGCCAGTATTACGAAGCCGTCGTAAAAACGACCATAAGTTGGTATGAAGCCCCGGACATTCGTCCCGAAAAGCCTGAAACTTTGCCTGAAGGCATACAAATGTCATTTTGGGCAAAAAACAAAGAGGGTGAACTTTTCCCCATCACGGAAGAAAATGCAGAGTTTCTGAAAAAGAATACAGATTCTCTGACCGAAGAGGCGTGGGTAAAATTTTCAGGCACTCCCCAGAAAGCCGGAGAGTATACGATCAGGACCACTTTCAGAACGCCTACACCAATGTGTGGTAGGGCATCAAATTTAATCTGGCCATATACACTTAACGTCAATGGTACCCCCGTGACGCAATAGCACCTTCTGGAAAATCTGGCGCTGGCAAAAATCTCTCATTAAAGATACAGCGCCTTATGATATTTTCTGATTTAGCCTCTCACAGCAATTAGTTCTTCTTCTTCACTTTTCCGCTACAATTATCAACAAGTTGAATCGATAAGAGGCGGTAATGCGTCAGACTAAAACCGGTATCCTGCTGGCAAACCTGGGTACGCCCGATGCCCCCACACCTGAAGCGGTAAAACGCTATCTGAAACAATTTTTAAGCGACAGACGCGTGGTTGATACCTCACGGCTGTTGTGGTGGCCGTTGCTGCGCGGCGTAATTTTGCCGCTGCGCTCACCGCGCGTAGCTAAGCTGTACGCCTCGGTCTGGATGGAAGGCGGCTCGCCGCTGATGGTTTACAGTCGCCAGCAACAGCAGGCGCTGGCACAACGCTTACCGGATATGCCCGTGGCGCTGGGAATGAGTTATGGCTCGCCATCACTGGAAAGCGCCGTAGATGAACTACTGGCAGAGCATGTAGATCATATTGTGGTGCTGCCGCTTTATCCGCAATACTCCTGTTCAACGGTCGGTGCGGTATGGGATGAACTGGCACGCATTCTGGCGCGCAAACGTAGCATTCCGGGGATATCGTTTATTCGTGATTACGCCGATAACCACGATTACATTAATGCACTGGCGAACAGCGTACGTGCTTCTTTTGCCAAACATGGCGAACCGGATCTGCTGCTGCTCTCTTATCATGGCATTCCCCAGCGTTATGCAGATGAAGGCGATGATTATCCGCAACGTTGCCGCACAACGACTCGCGAACTGGCTTCCGCACTGGGGATGGCACCGGAAAAAGTGATGATGACCTTTCAGTCGCGCTTTGGGCGGGAACCCTGGTTGATGCCTTATACCGACGAAACACTGAAAATGCTCGGAGAAAAAGGTGTCGGTCATATCCAGGTGATGTGTCCGGGCTTTGCGGCGGATTGTCTGGAGACGCTGGAAGAGATTGCCGAGCAAAACCGTGAAGTCTTCCTCGGTGCGGGCGGTCAAAAATACGAATATATTCCGGCGCTTAATGCTACACCGGAACATATCGAAATGATGGCTAATCTTGTTGCTGCGTATCGCTAAAGCTGAGCGGTAAAGAACTGAGCGCCGTCGCGAAGAGCATCGTCGGCGGTTTTCATCATCCGTGAATAATGCAAAAAGGCGTGCAGCGTGCCTGAGTAGAGTTTGAACTTACAAGGCTGCTGATGTGCCGCTAACGTCTGGTAAAGCAGACGGCTGTCATCCAGCAGAGGGTCGAACTCTGCCCCAGCGATAAAGCAGGGCGGTACTTCGCGGGTGAGATCATTATTAAACAGGCAATAATACGGCGACTCGCGGTCTGTGTCGTGGCTTAAATACGCCTCTTCATACATCTGTAAATCCTGTTGCGTTAAGCCATCCCAGACACCGCCCAACAGACGACGAGTCACGGAATCCCGTAATCCGTAAAGCCCATACCACAGCAAAACGCCCGCAACTTCACCGCAATCGATCTGTTTATCACGTAACCACAACGCACCGGCGAGCGCCAGCATTGCGCCTGCAGAATCACCAGCAAAACCAATGCGTGACATATTGATTTGATAATCCTCTGCCTGCTGGTGGAAGTGGCAACAGGCAGCCACAATTTCCTCTATTGCCTGCGGAAAATGTGCTTCCGGCGAAAGAGTGTAAGCAATACCAATCACTGTACATTGGGTGTAATTTGCCAGCAGTCGCATAATCCGATCGTGGGTATCAAGATTGCCGAGAATAAAACCACCACCATGCAGATAAAATAGTGTCGCCGGGCTGTGACTTTTGGGTGAGTAGAGGCGAGTCTCGACCTGACCATAAGGTGTGGGAACCATGTAAGCGCTGGTTGCCATTTCTGGAGCGCCCGCATTCCAGAATCGGCGCTCAAGTGTGTAATACTGTCGTTGCTCAGCAATCGTTCCCGTTGCGGGCCAGGGCGGTAAATCCGGCTGAAGAGTATTCACAACGGTCTTCATTTCAGCAGAAATAAGGTCCAGAACGGGTAATTTGTTTTCCGGCTTCATGCAAAAACTCCTTTCAAATTACGTCATTGTAAGGAACCACTGCCATGAAAATGCGATCCCGCCTGCTGATATTGAAACTGGCTGCGTCTCGCGCGCTCCCGTCAGATTGTGTTAACATTCGCCGCTCAGTTAACCACCCGTAAAAACAACCATGAAATTTCCCGGCAAACGTAAATCCAAACATTATTTTCCCGTAAACGCACGCGATCCGCTGCTTCAGCAATTCCAGCCAGAAAACGAAACCAGCGCTGCCTGGGTAGTGGGTATCGATCAAACGCTGGTCGATATTGAAGCGAAAGTGGATGATGAGTTCATTGAGCGTTATGGATTAAGCGCCGGGCATTCACTGGTGATTGAGGATGATGTTGCCGAAGCACTTTATCAGGAGCTGAAACAGAAAAACCTGATTACTCATCAGTTTGCAGGTGGCACCATTGGTAACACCATGCACAACTACTCGGTGCTCGCGGACGACCGTTCGGTGCTGCTGGGCGTCATGTGCAGCAATATTGAAATTGGCAGCTATGCCTATCGTTACCTGTGTAACACCTCCAGCCGTACCGATCTTAACTATCTGCAAGGCGTGGACGGCCCGATTGGTCGCTGCTTTACCCTGATTGGCGAGTCCGGGGAACGTACATTTGCTATCAGCCCTGGCCACATGAACCAGCTGCGGGCTGAAAGTATTCCGGAAGATGTGATTGCCGGAGCCTCGGCACTGGTTCTCACTTCTTATCTGGTGCGTTGTAAGCCGGGTGAACCCATGCCGGAAGCAACCATGAAAGCCATTGAGTACGCGAAGAAATATAACGTACCGGTGGTGCTGACGCTGGGCACCAAGTTTGTCATTGCCGAGAATCCGCAGTGGTGGCAGCAATTCCTCAAAGATCACGTCTCTATCCTTGCGATGAACGAAGATGAGGCCGAAGCGTTGACCGGAGAAAGCGATCCGTTGTTGGCATCTGACAAGGCGCTGGACTGGGTTGATCTGGTGCTGTGCACCGCCGGGCCAATCGGCTTGTATATGGCGGGCTTTACTGAAGACGAAGCGAAACGTAAAACCCAGCATCCGCTGCTGCCGGGCGCTATCGCGGAATTTAACCAGTATGAGTTTAGCCGCGCCATGCGCCATAAAGATTGCCAGAACCCGCTGCGCGTCTATTCTCACATTGCGCCTTATATGGGTGGGCCGGAAAAAATCATGAACACTAACGGAGCGGGGGATGGCGCACTGGCAGCATTGCTGCATGACATTACCGCCAACAGCTACCACCGTAGCAACGTACCAAACTCCAGCAAACATAAATTCACCTGGTTGACGTATTCGTCATTAGCGCAGGTGTGTAAATATGCTAACCGTGTGAGCTATCAGGTACTGAACCAGCATTCACCTCGTTTAACGCGCGGCTTACCGGAGCGTGAAGACAGTCTGGAAGAGTCTTACTGGGATCGTTAAGTTATCGGACTGATGACAGTCGGATGCGGCATAAACGCCTTATCCGACCTACGAAAGATGGCCCCTGTAGGCTGGATAAGATGTGTCAACATCGCATCCGGCAATGACAGTCGGATGCGACATAAACGCCTTATCCGACCTTCGGAAGGTGGCACCTGTAGGCCGGATAAGATGCGCCAGCATCGCATCCGGCAATGAAATCAATGTCTTACCCCGTCACCACTTCACCCGCCGGTGGCGTTTCCAGCAGTTCCAGCATAGTACGGGCGATTTCACGCTCGCCCATTACCACCTGATTCGCCCCGCGCTCGGTAATATATGCTACCTCGTCGTCATAATGGGCGCGGGCGATAATCTCAATATCCGGGTTTTTCGCGCGAGCAGACGCCACAATCTCGCCTGCTTCGTAACCATTGGGAATCGTCAGGATCAGCCATTTTGCGCATTCCAGATGCGCTAGTTGCATAATTTCTTCATTCGCCGCGTTGCCTAATACCGCCCGGACCCCGCGCTCGCGCAGTTCATCGACGCGAGTACGTGACGTCTCAATCACCACTAAAGGAATATCAGATGCGAGCAACTTCTCCCCCAGCAGGCTGCCCACACGACCATAACCTACCAGCAGCGCATGGTTGCAGATATCCACCGGAATCTGCTTCTCCTCTTCGATAGCTTCTTCCAGCGTCTGCTCTTCCAGCGTTTCGGTCTTCGCCAGATATTTCTCCAGCAGCGCGAACAGCACCGGGTTGAGCATAATCGACAAAATCGCCCCTGCCAGCACCAGGTTTTGTCCGGCCTGCGGCAACAGATCCAGCGCCATCCCCAGCCCCGCCAGGATAAAAGCGAACTCACCAATTTGCGCCAGGCTGGCGGCGATAGTTAATGCCGTACGTTGAGAGTGACCAAACAGTCGCACCAGGAAAAACGCGGCTAATGACTTACCAAACAGAATAATCGCCAGCGTCGCTAGCACCGCCAGTGGTTGCTGAATCAGAATTAACGGATCAAACAGCATTCCGACGGAGACAAAAAACAGCACCGCAAACGCGTCGCGCAATGGCAGCGTATCGTGGGCAGCACGGTGACTCAGTTCAGACTCGTTCAGTACCATCCCGGCGAAGAACGCGCCCAGCGCAAAGGAGACGTCAAACAGTTCCACCGCGCCAAAGGCAATCCCTAACGCCAGCGCCAGCACCGACAGGGTAAACAGCTCGCGGGAACCGGTTGCCGCGCTGCGTGCCATAATCCACGGCACCAGACGGCGACCTACCAGCATCATAATGGCGATAAATGCGATCACCTTGCCAATGGTGATTCCCATATCAACGGCCAGCGTCGCAAAGCCCACATCACCCTGTTCCATCATTCCTGCTACTGCGGGCAGCAATACCAGCGTCAGAACCATGACCAGGTCTTCCACAATCAACCAACCGATGGCGATTTGCCCACGCTGGCTGTCTATTAATTGCCGTTCTTCAAGTGCGCGCAGTAACACCACGGTACTGGCGGTGGAAAGACATAAACCGAACACGATACCGGTCATTAACGACCAGCCCAGCACGGCGGAGAGCGCCATACCCAGCAGCGTCGCCACGGCTATCTGGGCGATCGCGCCGGGAATGGCGATGGCCTTTACCGCCATCAAATCCTTCAGCGAAAAGTGCAAACCGACGCCGAACATCAGCAGAATAACGCCCAGCTCCGCCAGTTCCGGCGCGAGCTTGGTATCGGCAACAAAGCCCGGAGTGAATGGTCCTGCCAGCACACCCGCTAACAGATATCCCACCAGAGGAGAAATACGTAGTTTATTGGCCAGCATGCCGAGGATAAAGGCGAGCACAAGGCCGCCAACAATGGTGGTGATAAGCGGGGTGGCGTGATGCATTCCGTCTCCTTTTCCTGGTGGTTATTGTCCATTTTTGGCCGGGAAAACCAAAATTACAGGTAATAGTTTATGACAATTTCATTGATGATGTTTATGAATAATTGTTGAATTTTGCAGAAAAATGGAATTAGCTGCAAAAAAAGCACGGATCGGAAAACAGAAGGCGGTTTAACAGAGGAAAGGCTTATGGCGACTGTAAAACGATGCAGCCAAAGTTTGCCTTTGGCTGCAATGAAATCAGTCTTTATGCCGGTTATCAGGCAGGAATATGGTCAACATCCCCAATAGTGGCAGGAAAGCACAGATTTTATAGACTAACTCGATGCTGGTATGGTCGGCGATAAGCCCCAGAACTGCCGCTCCCAGACCTCCCATGCCGAAAGCAAAACCGAAAAAGAGTCCAGAAACCATACCGATACGTCCCGGAAGCAGCTCCTGAGCGTAGACCAGAATGGCAGAGAATGCCGAAGCGAGGATAAATCCAATAATCACCGTTAAAACCCCCGTCCAGTGCAGGCTGGCGTAGGGTAAAATCAGCGTAAACGGCGCAACGCCGAGGATAGAGCCCCAAATCACATATTTCCGTCCAATTTTATCCCCTACAGGCCCGCCGATCACCGTACCTGCCGCAACGGCAAACAGGAATGCAAACAGATGAAGCTGGGCATTCTGGATAGATAATCCGAATTTTTGCATCAGATAAAAGGTGTAATAGCTACTGATGCTCGCCATATAGAAATATTTCGAGAAAATCAGGATTAACAGAATGCTGACCGCCAGTACCACTTTGTTGCGCGGCAGTGGATTGATAATCGTCGCTTTGGGTTTTCCTTTATTCATTCGGTGCTGTGCCGAGTACCAACGGCTGATTTGCGCCAACACCACGATCGCCAGCAGTGCCGCAAGCACAAACCAGGCAACGTTGCCTTTACCATAAGGCGCGATAATCACCGCCGCCAGCAAGGGGCCCAGGGAGCTGCCAAAGTTGCCGCCGACCTGAAAGATAGATTGCGCCAGGCCATGCCGCCCGCCGGAAGCCATACGGGCCACGCGAGAAGATTCCGGGTGAAAGACCGACGAACCAGTGCCGACCAACGCCGCCGCCAGCAGAACTGCGCCAAAACTGCCCGCCAGCGCCAGCAGCACCAGACCGCTTAAGGTAAAGCACATGCCAATCGGCAACGACCACGGCATCGGATATTTATCCGTCCAGTAGCCGACCACAGGTTGCAATAGTGAAGAGGCGAGCTGGAAGGTGAGGGTTATCATGCCAATTTGCATAAATGTCAGAGAAAATTCTGACTGAAGCAGGGGATAAATCGCCAGAATCAGCGATTGGATCATGTCGTTCAGCAGATGTGAGAGGCTGATAGCACCTAAAATACCAAACGATGTTCGGGCCTTGGTCGTTGACGCAGCAGCGCCCGCCACTGGCTGGGTTTGTTCACTCATTGCCATAGGAAAGTCACTTTTTCAGGGTTGCGATGTAAAGAATGATCTTATTTGTGATTATTACCCGACTAACATACCTGTATGCGCCGCCTGAAGGAAGTCTCAACGCTGAATACAGAATTTCTAATCTGGATACAGATTTATCTTCACCGGACGCAGACTTGTCTATGATGTCGCGTCATACTATTTTTCAACACGTTGAAATCTGATCAGGGAGAGAAGTATGAAATTATTGCAGCGGGGCGTGGCGTTAGCACTGTTAACCACATTTACACTGGCGAGTGAAACTGCTCTGGCTTATGAGCAGGATAAAACCTACAAAATTACAGTTCTGCATACCAATGATCATCATGGTCATTTCTGGCGTAATGAATATGGCGAATATGGTCTGGCGGCGCAAAAAACGCTGGTGGACGGTATTCGCAAAGAGGTTGCGGCTGAAGGTGGTAGCGTGCTGCTACTTTCCGGTGGCGACATTAATACTGGCGTGCCCGAGTCCGACTTACAGGATGCCGAACCTGATTTTCGCGGTATGAATCTGGTGGGCTATGATGCAATGGCGATCGGTAATCATGAATTTGATAACCCGCTCACCGTATTACGCCAGCAGGAAAAGTGGGCTAAGTTCCCGTTGCTTTCCGCCAATATCTACCAGAAAAGTACCGGCGAGCGCCTGTTTAAACCATGGGCGCTGTTTAAGCGTCAGGATCTGAAAATTGCCGTTATTGGGCTGACAACCGATGACACAGCCAAAATTGGTAACCCGGAATACTTCACTGATATCGAATTTCGTAAGCCCGCTGATGAAGCGAAGCTGGTGATTCAGGAGCTGCAACAGACAGAAAAGCCAGACATTATTATCGCGGCAACCCATATGGGGCATTACGACAATGGTGAGCACGGCTCTAACGCACCGGGCGATGTGGAGATGGCACGCGCGCTGCCTGCCGGATCGCTGGCGATGATCGTCGGAGGTCACTCGCAAGATCCAGTCTGTATGGCGGTAGAAAATAAAAAACAGGTCGATTACGTTCCTGGTACGCCATGCAAACCGGATCAACAAAATGGCATCTGGATTGTACAGGCGCATGAGTGGGGCAAGTACGTTGGTCGGGCCGACTTTGAGTTTCGCAACGGCGAAATGAAAATGGTCAACTACCAGTTGATTCCGGTAAACCTGAAGAAGAAAGTGACCTGGGAAGACGGGAAAAGCGAGCGTGTGCTTTACACCCCTGAAATCGCCGAAAACCAGCAAATGATTTCGCTGTTATCACCGTTCCAGAACAAAGGCAAAGCGCAGCTGGAAGTGAAAATAGGCGAAACCAATGGTCGTCTGGAAGGCGACCGCAGCAAAGTGCGTTTTGTACAGACCAATATGGGGCGGTTGATTCTGGCAGCACAAATGGATCGCACTGGTGCCGACTTTGCGGTGATGAGCGGAGGCGGAATTCGTGATTCTATCGAAGCAGGTGATATCAGCTATAAAAATGTGCTGAAAGTGCAGCCATTCGGCAATGTGGTGGTGTATGCCGACATGACCGGTAAAGAGGTGATTGATTACCTGACCGCCGTCGCACAAATGAAGCCTGATTCTGGTGCCTATCCGCAATTTGCCAACATTAGCTTTGTGGCGAAAGACGGCAAACTGAACGACCTGAAAATCAAAGGCGAACCGGTCGATCCGGCGAAAACTTACCGTATGGCGACATTAAACTTCAATGCCACTGGCGGTGATGGCTATCCGCGTCTGGATAACAAACCGGGCTATGTGAATACCGGCTTTATTGATGCTGAAGTGCTGAAAGCGTATATCCAGAAAAACTCGCCGCTGGATGTGAGTGTCTATGAACCGAAAGGTGAGGTGAGCTGGCAGTAACCCGAAAGTGCCGGATGTTCGCATCCGGCACAATGCTTAATCGCGACGAGCGATATCAGCAAATTTGGCATCGAGGATCTTCGCCAGGTCGCTTGCCGCCAGTTCGATGTCCAGCCCGCGCTTGCCGCCAGAAACAAAAATAGTGGCAAACTCTTGCGCGGGGGCGTCGATAATCGTCGGCAGGCGTTTTTTCTGCCCCAGTGGGCTAATCCCCCCAACCAGATACCCCGTCGAACGCTGCGCAACCATCGGATCGGCCATCTCAACTTTCTTGGCACCCAACGCCTTTGCTACTTTTTTAAGATCCAGTTGACCTGCGACCGGCGTAACGGCCACTGCCAGATGTTTCATATCACCGTTCACTGCCACCAGCAGCGTTTTGTAGACCTGATCCGGATTCAAACCTAATTTTTTGACGACTTCATCGCCAAAATTGGTTTCAGCCGGATCGTGCTCGTAGGTATGGATTTGAAACGAAATCTTGTTTTTTTCGAGTAATTTAACTGCGGGTGTCATGGTAATTTTCCTGCCTTAAACAAAAAAACGAAGCAAGCATACGCCTGATGGCGGTCCAAAAAAAAGAGTCATCTTGCCTAAGAGTATTGGCAGGATGGTGAGATTGAGCGACAATCGAGTTACACCGTCGCTTAAAGTGACGGCATAATAATAAAAAAATGAAATTCCTCTTTGACGGGCCAATAGCGATATTGGCCATTTTTTTAGCGCAACATTTGTGGCAAATTCCCTTCTCCATACAGGTGTAGTGCACCGACCGCGACCACATAGCGTCCCGGCGGCATGGCGCGTAATTTGTCCCGCCAGGCGAGATTTCGCTGATGCATCAGCACATCGTACAGCGACTGACTGAACGTATTGGGCAGCGTTATTTCATTATTTTGCGGCGGCGCATTCAGCCACCAGCTCATCATTTGTTGCAGCAACCGTGCATTGGTGTGCCAGTGGGTCAGCGTATCGTCCAGCAGCGCCAGTCCTTTGTCAGGGAGCTGGAGCAACATGGCAATCTGGTTTTCTGCCCCTTCCAGTTCAATCACGGGTTTATGTTGTTGCTTCGCCGCCTGCAATAGCTGGTAATCGATACCGTATTCTGCCCGCAGCCCCAGTTTTTGTGCCTGCGTCGCCTGAAGAACCATCGCGATTTGCCACAGCGGTTGGGTAGAAAAGAGCGACGGAGAAATACCCATCTCCTGGCTAATGTGCTGCAGATTTTGTAATTGCTCCTCGCTAATACGCTCTTCCAGCGCCTCGCAGGCAGGCAAATTGGCAAAAGGCGTATCGCTGGTGGAAACATCCGCCTCGACGATCAGCGCATCGGCGTTTTTGAGCTTTTTGATCAAACGGGTGGGCAGGGGAGCCATATCGTGGCTGCCCATATGAATACTGCCAATCAGATGAAAATGGCGATTGCCGGGAAGAGAGATATCGATAGCAGGCCAGGTGTAATGATTACCGCGCAGCGCGGCCCAAAGCGTTTTTACCCGGTACAACAGATCCATACGACCTCCCTTTGTGAAATATTATGCTAGCGCGCGGGGAGGGATGGCGCAAATGGAGTTGGGACGGATTAAATATTTGGCACGCCGGGGAAAACGTGCAAAAAGGTCGCGTAAGGCCAAAACATCGCCGCATCCGGCATCCAGCATCCGGCATCCGGCATCCGGCATCCGAGCACCATTGCCTGATGCGACGCTTACGCGTCTTATCAGGCCTACAACCCTGTGCCTGAATCGTAGGCCGGATAAGGCGTTTATGCCGCATCCGGCAGGCATGCGTCGATGCCAGATGCGCCACCCTAAAGCAGCGCATCCGCAATGACATACTTATTCCTTCGGTTTAAACCGCAGCAACCGGTTGGCGTTACTCACTACGGTGATCGACGAGAGCGCCATTGCTGCCCCGGCAACCACCGGGTTAAGCAGTGTTCCAGTGAACGGCCACAAAATACCGGCGGCAACCGGAATACCAATACTGTTATAGATAAACGCGCCGAGCAGGTTCTGCTTCATGTTGCGCAGCGTTGCGCGAGAAATAGCGAGCGCATCCGCAACACCCATCAGGCTATGGCGCATCAGGGTAATCGCCGCGGTTTCAATGGCAACATCACTGCCGCCACCCATCGCAATACCGACATCCGCCTGAGCCAGCGCTGGCGCGTCGTTAATGCCGTCGCCCACCATTGCCACCTGACGTCCTTCACTTTGCAGACGTTTGATCGCTTCGGCTTTACCGTCTGGCAGCACGCCGGCTATCACCTCATCAATCCCTGCTTCTTTGGCGATCGCATTGGCGGTGGTCGGGTTATCCCCGGTTAGCATCACCAGACGATATCCCGCTTTATGCAGACGTTGCAGCGCCGCCACGCTATCACTACGCAATGGATCGCGCACCGCCAGCAAGGCCACCGCTTTCCCGTCAACCGCCAGCAGCACAGGCGTTGCCCCTTGCGATGCCTGGGCTGAAATATCTGCTTCAATCGCTTTAGTATCGACTTGCTGGTCATTTAACAGCGCCTGATTACCCAGCAACAACGCATGACCTTCTGCTTCACCGCTCACGCCCAGCCCACGCAATGTACGGAAGCCGTTGACCTGCGGCAGCTGCATATCGCCTGCTTTATCGAGGATCGCCCGTGCCAGCGGATGGCTGGAACCTTGTTCCAGTGCCGCCGCCAGACGCAATGCTTGCGCTTCATCAACATCAGCAAATGTTTTTACTGCGACAACCTGCGGCTTCCCTTCGGTCAGCGTCCCGGTTTTATCGAACACTACGGTGTCGAGCGTACTGGCGCGCTGCAGCGCGTCAGCGTCCCGTACCAGCACGCCAAATTCAGCCGCACGCCCGACGCCGGAAATAATCGACATTGGCGTTGCCAGCCCCAGCGCACACGGGCAGGCGATAATCAGTACCGTAGTGGCAATCACCAGGGTATAAACAATTTGCGGTGCCGGACCAAAGAAGTACCAGATTGCCGCACTGACCAGCGCAATCACCACCACTACCGGCACAAATACGGCTGAGATTTTATCCGCCAGCTGACCGATTTCTGGCTTACTGCTCTGGGCCTGGCGCACCATACGAATGATCCGTGACAGCGTAGTATGGCTGCCAACCGCACTGGCACGAAACAGCACGCTACCGTCCTGCACCACGGTACCTGCATGGACGCTATCGCCTTCGCCTTTTTGCTGCGGAATAGGTTCGCCCGTCAGCATTGCTTCATCCAGCCACGCTTCGCCCTGGGTAATTTCACCATCTACTGGTACGCGATCGCCGGTCGTCAGGCGTAGTAACATACCAGGCTGAACATCTGCCAGCGGCACGCTTTTTTCACCTTCGTCAGTGACCAGGCGCGCCGTCGGCGGAGTTAAATCGAGTAATTTCTCCAGCGCCTTTGAAGAACGCTGACGTGCGCGCGCTTCCAGCATATGACCGAGATTAATCAGACCGATAATCATCGCACTGGCTTCGTAATAAAGATGTCGCGCTTCCATCGGGAACCACTGCGGCCACAGGTTGACGCTCATTGAATAGAGCCACGCCACGCCAGTACCCAGCGCCACGAGCGTATCCATTGTCGCCGCACCGTTCAGCAGGCTTTTCCATGCGCTACGGTAAAAATGCCCGCCGGCGAAAACCATTACCGCCAGCGTTATCAGGCCGATAACTAACCACAGACTGCGGTTGTCGGCGGTGACCATCATGTTATCGCCGATCATCCCCCAGACCATCACCGGGATACCTACCGCCAGCGCGACAATTGCCTGCCAGCGGAAGCGCTTCATGGTAGCGACGGCGGTTTCCTGCTGGCGCTCGCGGCGTTTAGCGTCATCTTCAATCGCTTCCGCGCCGTAGCCCGCTTTTTCCACCGCCTGCACTAAATCTTGTGGGGAGGCACTGCCCATCACCAGCGCAGTACGCTCCGCCAGGTTTACCCGTGCCTGAGTGACGCCCGGTACGCTTTGCAGCGCATTTTGTACGCGGGTAACACAGCTGGCGCAGCTCATGCCGCTCAGCAGCAACTGCTGACTGTCATCGTCATCGGCGTTTGCTGCCGGAAGCGCCTCAGAAACCGCTGTCAGTGCTTCCGACGGGATTGATGACTCCGCCAGCGGTTTAGCCTTTGGGTGGCTTACAGATGCGTCATAACCCGCTTGTTTGATGGTTTCGATCAGCTGTTCTGCACTGGCAGTACCGGTAACGTGTGCTTCAGTGATAGACACATCCGCCTGCTCAACGTCCGGGCGCTGTTCGAGACTTTCTTTCACGCGTTTAACGCAGTGACCGCAGGACAGGCCGTCCAGGGTCAGGTCGATAGTTTGTGACATAACGTACTCCTTTAAGACAGTGTTGACTGACTGTGTTAAAGGTTAAACCTTCCAGCAAGGGGAAGGTCAAGAAATTAATAAACCAGGCGGGTAAAAGTCCGTAAAGATTAAAAAATCGGCTCAATTTGCATCAGGATTAGACATTTATCTCTTTGTTTTCCTGTAGTTAAGTCGCGGGTGCTAAGTTAAATCAGGATGCCTGAAAATCGGCACCGGGGTGAGGAATCCCCTCCCGCATCTATAAAAAGGAGTTAACAAAAGATGTTAGATGCAAACACATTACAGCAGGCAGTGGATCAGGCTTACACCCAATTTCACTCACTTAACGGCGGACAAAATGCCGATTACATTCCCTTTCTGGCGAATGTGCCCAGTCAACTGGCGGCAGTGGCTATCGTGACCTGCGATGGTAAAGTCTTTAGCGCGGGTGACAGTGATTACCGCTTTGCGCTGGAATCCATCTCAAAAGTCTGTACGTTAGCCCTCGCGTTAGAAGATGTCGGCCCGCAGGCGGTACAGGACAAAATTGGCGCTGACCCGACCGGATTGCCCTTTAACTCGGTTATCGCCTTAGAGTTGCATGGCGGCAAACCGCTTTCGCCACTGGTAAATGCTGGCGCTATTGCCACCACCAGCCTGATTAACGCTGAAAATGCCGAACAACGCTGGCAGCGAATTTTACATATCCAACAACAACTGGCTGGTGAGCAGGTAGCGCTCTCTGATGAAGTCAACCAGTCGGAACAAACGACCAACTTCCATAACCGGGCCATTGCCTGGCTGCTGTACTCCGCCGGATATCTCTATTGTGATGCAATGGAAGCCTGTGACGTGTACACCCGTGAGTGCTCAACGCTCATCAATACTGTTGAACTGGCAACGCTTGGCGCGACGCTGGCGGCGGGCGGAGTGAATCCGCTGACGCATAAACGCGTTCTTCAGGCCGACAACGTGCCGTGCATTCTGGCCGAAATGATGATGGAAGGGCTGTATGGTCGCTCCGGTGACTGGGCATATCGCGTTGGTTTACCGGGCAAAAGCGGTGTAGGTGGCGGTATTCTGGCGGTTGTCCCTGGCGTGATGGGAATTGCCGCGTTTTCACCACCACTGGACGAAGAAGGCAACAGTGTTCGCGGTCAAAAAATGGTGGCATCGGTCGCTAATCAACTCGGCTATAACGTGTTTAAGGGCTGATCATGATGAACACGGAAGGTAATAACGGTAACAAACCCCTCGGTCTATGGAACGTCGTTTCCATTGGCATTGGGGCAATGGTGGGGGCGGGGATCTTCGCGCTGCTGGGGCAGGCTGCGTTGCTAATGGAAGCCTCGACCTGGGTCGCCTTTGCTTTTGGCGGTATTGTGGCGATGTTTTCCGGTTATGCCTATGCGCGCCTGGGGGCGAGCTATCCCAGCAATGGCGGTATTATCGACTTCTTTCGTCGCGGATTAGGCAACGGCGTCTTTTCGCTGGCGCTCTCGTTACTGTACCTGTTGACGCTGGCGGTGAGTATCGCCATGGTCGCCCGTGCTTTTGGCGCTTATGCCGTGCAGTTTTTGCATGAAGGCAGCCAGGAGGAGCACCTTATTTTGCTCTACGCGTTGGGGATCATTGCGGTGATGACGCTTTTCAACTCCTTAAGCAACCATGCGGTAGGGCGGCTGGAAGTGATCCTCGTCGGCATTAAAATGATGATCCTGTTATTGCTGATTATTGCCGGTGTCTGGTCGCTACAACCGGCGCATATTTCCGTCTCTGCGCCTCCCAGCTCCGGTGCGTTCTTCTCCTGTATCGGGATAACCTTCCTTGCCTATGCGGGCTTTGGCATGATGGCGAACGCGGCGGATAAAGTGAAAGATCCGGCGGTCATTATGCCACGGGCGTTTCTGGTGGCGATTGGCGTTACCACGTTGCTTTATATCTCGCTGGCGCTGGTACTGCTTAGCGATGTATCGGCATTAGAGTTAGAAAAATATGCCGATACCGCCGTAGCGCAGGCAGCTTCTCCGCTGCTCGGGCATGTGGGTTATGTGATCGTTGTCATCGGCGCTTTACTGGCGACGGCTTCAGCCATAAACGCGAACCTGTTCGCCGTGTTTAACATCATGGACAACATGGGAAGCGAACGCGAACTGCCGAAGCTAATGAATAAACCTCTGTGGCGGCAGAGTACCTGGGGTAACATCATCGTCGTGGTGTTGATTATGCTGATGACGGCGGCGCTGAATTTAGGCTCACTCGCCAGCGTTGCCAGTGCCACCTTTTTGATCTGCTATCTGGCGGTGTTTGTGGTGGCGATCCGCCTGCGTCATGATATTCACGCCTCGTTGCCGATTCTTATCGTTGGTACGTTGGTTATGTTGTTGGTGATCGTTGGCTTCATCTACAGTCTGTGGTCCCAGGGCAGTCGTGCTCTGGTATGGATTATTGGCGCGCTCTTACTCAGCCTTATTGTGGCAATGGTCATGAAGCGCAATAAAGCCGTATAAAACCTCTCTGGGCGCAGTACTTTCTGTACTGCGCCTTTGTCTTTAATTCAAATTTCCTTTCTTATTCCTTTAATAAATAAGTCACAAAAAAATGATATATACGCGATAAATCTGTGATGCTAATCACTTATTGCTGTGGATTATTCTTAATGCGTATGATGGTAATCTAAAAGTCGTAGTGTATTCTAAATAAATAACGTATAAGCTTTTTAACTGCATTTCTTTTCCAATCTCAATGTTCGACAAAAGAGGTGCACAAGTTATTACCCTTCTTAATAAAATGAGACTGGTTATAAAAACCAGTTAAAATAATGACCTGGAAGGAAGTGACTTATCTATGGCGCGATTCCAGTTTAAAAGCCGTAAAAATAATGGGTTTATTTTTTTAATAAGTTTTATGGTGATGGGAGAAGCTACAATTGCTGCACCGCTGCCACAATGGGCGAACGCCCCAGCGGTAACGCCAGTTGCCCGATTATCTTTACAGGAAAGTATATTACGCGCCTTTGCGCGAAATCCCGACGTCACTCAACAGGCGGCGCAGATAGGTATTGGCGAAGCGCAAATTGATGAAGCCAAAAGTGCCTGGTATCCGCACGTTGGATTAACCGGCAACGCGGGGCCGTCACGGCAAACGGACTCCAGCGGCAGGCTTGATAACAACGTTTCGTATGGCATAACCCTGACACAGCTGGTGTATGACTTCGGTAAAACAGATAACGATATCAAACTGCAAACCGCCGCTCGTGACAGCTACCGCTTTAAATTGATGGCAACTTTAACCGATGTTGCCGAAAAAACGGCGACTGCCTATATGGAGGTCAGTCGTTATCAGGCGTTGTGCGATGCGGCTCAACGCAATATCCACTCGCTGGAAAACGTCTACAACATGGCGGCGCTGCGCGCTAACGCTGGTCTGAACTCATCGTCAGATGAATTGCAGGCCCAGACGCGTATAGCGGGAATGCGCTCGACGCTGGAGCAATATCAGGCGCAGATGGCGAGCGCCAAAGCGCAACTGGCGGTGCTCACTGGCGTCCAACCGGAGGCGATAGCCGCGCCACCTGCTGAATTAGCCGAGCAGCCGGTATCGTTGAAAAATATTGATTACCAGTCCATCCCGCTGGTGCTTGCGGCAGAAAACTTACGCCAGTCTGCCCAGTACGGCGTGGAGAAAACCAAATCGCAATACTGGCCGACGCTCAGTATTCAGGGCGGCAAAACGCGCTACCAGACCAGCGACTGCTCGTACTGGGACGACCAGTTACAACTAAACGTTAACGCGCCGCTGTATCAGGGCGGCGCGGTTTCAGCCCAGGTGCAACAGGCTGAAGGGCAACAAAAAATCTCTGCCTCTCAGGTCGAACAGGCAAAACTGGATGTGCTGCAACGAGCGTCTGTGGCATATGCGAACTGGACCGGCGCACGGGGTCGCGAAGAAGCCGGTTTAGCACAATCTGAAAGTGCGCACAAAACGCGAGATGTGTACCAAAATGAATATAAATTGGGCAAACGCAGCCTGAATGATCTATTAACCGTCGAGCAAGATGTCTTTCAGGCGCAATCGGCTGAAATAAATGCCAATTATGATGGCTGGGTCGCCGCAGTGAATTATGCCGCTGCGGTTAATAACCTTATTCCATTAGCGGGAATTAAACAGGGCTTATACAACGACTTACCCGACTTAAAATAATCCTGCCATTATTAATATCAGGTATGCATCGTTGTTAAGTGATTACCTTTGTCTTATTTAGATAAATGGACTCGCTAAGGATATGCGCCATTTATCAGGAATGCCATTATGAGCCTGATTATTGATGTTATTTCGCGAAAAACATCCGTCAAACAAACGCTGATTAATCCTGGCGACGTTACGGTTGTCATTTATGAGCCCTCCGTGGTGCAGGTTCATGCTCAGGCATCTGCTGTTGTGCGTTATGTCCGTGACGGAAATGACCTGTTGATCTATATGCAAGACGGCACGGTGATCCGCTGCAACGGTTATTTCCTGCAAGCGGCAAATACCAGCGAACAATCTCAACTGGTGTTTGCCGATGGTCAACAGCTGACACATGTCACCTTTGCCGATACCGCCGCCGGTGGCTTAGCGCCCGTTGAACTGAGCGCCCAGACTACCGCGATTGAAAGTATTGCGCCGTATCTTGATACCGTCGCTCAGACCAGCGCCTTCCCGTGGGGATGGCTGGCGGGTGCTGCGGTAGGCGGTGGCGCGCTTGGCGCATTACTGGCAAGCGGTGGCGACGACGATTCAAAAACGGAAGTGGTTAATAACCCTCCGCCACCTGCCGAGCCTGGCAACGCCACGCCATCGTTTTTGGTAACCGATAACCAGGGCGATCAACGCGGTATTCTTTCCGCCAACGATATCACCGATGACACTACGCCAACCTTTAGCGGCAGCGGACAGGTGGGGGCGACCATCCAGATTAAAGACAGCAATGGTGACACCATCGCCAGTACCCAGGTCGGTAGCGATGGACGCTGGAGCGTCGATTTGCCTACGCAAAGTGCGGGCGAACACACCTGGTCGGTGGTGCAAATTGTTGGGAGCACCATTACCAACGCCGGGTCGATAACGTTAACCATCGACAATAGTCAGGCCGCCGTACAGCTCGCCACCACCGCAGGCGATAACATCATTAACGCCAGCGAACAGGCCGCCGGGTTTACCCTTTCTGGCACTACGAGCAACCTGGCGCAGGGAACGGAACTCACCGTCACGCTAAACGGCAAAACCTACACCACCAGCGTAGGTGCTAACGGTGGATGGAGCGTGCAGGTGCCGACCGCCGATGCGCAGGCGTTAGGCGAAGGGAATCAGGCGGTGCTGGTCAGTGGGAAAGATGCCACGGGCAATACGGTCACTGGCGCGCAGCTGCTAACGGTCGATACCCAGCCGCCAACACTTGCTATCAACACCATCGCTCAGGACAACATCGTCAGTGCTGCGGAACATAACGCCGCGCTGGTACTGAGCGGCACTTCGAATGCAGAAGCGGGGCAAACAGTAACCCTGACCGTCAACGGGAAAAGCCATTCAGCAACCGTCGGTAGCGACGGAACCTGGCAAGTGACGCTGCCTGCCATGGAGGTCCAGGCACTGGCGGAGGGGAACTACGCTGTCAATGCCAGTGTCAGCGATCGGGCAGGGAACACCACCAGCAACAGCGCGAATTTCACGGTAGACACCTCAGCACCCGTGGTCAGCGTTAACACCGTGGCGGGCGACGATATTCTTAATAATGCCGAGCAGGCCGTCGCGCAGATCATCTCCGGACAAGTCAGCGGTGCTTCTCCAGGCGGTACGGTAACGGTGAAATTGGGCACTCATGTCCTGACGGGCATCGTGCTGGCAGATGGCAGCTGGAATGTGGCACTGGACCCGGCGGTAACCCGCACGCTGGATCGCGGAGCCAATACGATTTTCGTCACCGTGACAGATGCTGCAGGAAATACCGGCGCGGCGTCTCGAGCAATCACGCTGGTCGGTGTTTCTCCGTTGATCACCATTAACACCGTCTCCGGCGATGACATTATCAGTGGCGCAGAAAAAGGTGCGCCACTGACCCTTACCGGTAGCACTCAACAGGCCGAGACAGGACAAACCGTCACAGTAACCCTGGCTGGACAGAGTTTTACCACTACCGTACAGGCCGATGGCTCCTGGAGTCTGACGGTACCTGCCGCCGCGATGGGAAATCTGCCTGACGGTGCGGTGGCGATTACCGCTTCAGTGACGGATCTCAGCGGCAATACCGGCAACACCTCCCGCACCATTACCGTCGACAGCCAGGCCCCGGCCTTAAGCATCGACTCGCTGACGGCTGATAACATCATCAACGCCGCCGAAAGTGGTCAGGATCTGCAAATCACGGGCACCACCGACGCTCAGCCGGGGCAGACGGTGACCGTCACGCTTAATGGGCAGACCTATCAGGGCGTCGTGCAGTCAGATGGCACCTGGAGCGTGACCGTTCCCGCCGCCAACGTTGGCGCACTGGCTGACGGCAACGCCACGGTGACAGCCAGCGTGAACGATGTCGCGGGTAACCTGACCAGCGTCTCACGGGTGGCGCTGGTCGATGCCACGCCGCCGGTGGTGACCATTAATCCGGTGGCAACCGATAACGTCATTAACACGCCGGAACATACCCAGGCGCAAATCATCAGCGGCACGGTCACCGGCGCGCAGGCGGGCGATATTGTCACCGTTACGCTGAATGATGTGGATTACACCACGGTGGTGGATGCTTCCGGCAACTGGAGTCTGGGCGTTCCGGCCTCCGTTGTCAGCGGACTGGTGGACGGCAGTTATCCGATCAACGTTTCAGTGACTGATCGCGCCGGAAATACGGGTAGCCAGTCACTGACCGTCACGGTTGATACCGCCGCGCCGGTGATTGGCATTAACACTATCGCGGGCGATGATGTGATTAACGCCAGCGAAAAAGGGGCTGATGTTCAAATTACCGGCACCAGCGATCAGCCTGTTAATACCACCATCACCGTGACGCTGAACGGGCAAAATTACACCACCACGACCGACGCCTCCGGCAACTGGAGCGTCACCGTTCCGGCATCGGCGGTAACCGCACTGGGCCAGGCCAACTACACGGTAACGGCGGCGGTGACGAGTAATATCGGCAACAGCAACACCGCCAGCCATAACGTGCTGGTCGACAGCGCGCTGCCCGGCGTGACCATTAACCCGGTGGCAGCCGACGATGTTATTAACGCCGCCGAAGCGGGCGTAGCGCAAACCATCAGCGGGCAGGTTACCGGAGCTGCCGTTGGCGACACGGTAACCGTTACGCTGGGCGGTAATACTTACACCGCCACCGTGCAGGCCAATTTAAGCTGGAGCGTGAGCGTTCCGGCGGCGGATATTCAGGCGCTGGGTAATGGTGATTTAACGGTGAGCGCCTCGGTCACCAATCAAAACGGCAACACCGGCAGCGGCACGCGGGATATCACCATTGACGCCAATCTGCCCGGTCTGCGGGTCGATACGGTAGCGGGCGATGATGTGGTCAATATCATCGAACACGGGCAGGCGCTGGTGGTCAGCGGCAGCAGCTCAGGGCTGGCTGAAGGCACCCCGCTTACAGTTACGATTAATAATGTGGAATACACCACTGCGGTGCAGGCTGATGGTAGCTGGAGCGTGGGCGTCACGGCGGCGCAGGTTAGCGCCTGGCCTGCGGGAACAGTGACAGTTACCGTATCCGGGGAAAGTAGCGCCGGAAATCCGATAAGCATTACGCATCCGGTAACGGTCGATCTCACGCCGGCGGCGATCACCATCAACACCATCGCTACGGACGACGTGATTAACGCCGCAGAAAAAGGCGCTGATTTAACCCTTTCCGGCACCACCACGAATGTAGAACCCGGTCAAACCATCACCGTCACCTTTGGCGGGAAAAATTACACCGCCAGCGTGGCGAGCGATGGTAGCTGGACTGCCACCGTTCCTGCCGCCGATCTGGCAGCATTACCTGAGGGTAGCGCCTCCGCGCAGGCCAGCGTCAGCAATATCAATGGCAATAGCGCCTCGGCGGTGCATAACTACAGCGTCGATAGCAGCGCGCCGACCATCATTATCAATACCGTTGCCAGCGACAATATCGTTAACGCCAGCGAAGCTGATACGGGCGTGACGGTGAGCGGCAGCACCACCGCTGAAGCGGGGCAGATTGTTACGGTAACGCTCAATAGCCCGACCGTGCAGACGTATCAGGCAACGGTGCAGGCCGACGGCAGCTGGAGTATTACTATTCCGGCGGCAGATCTTGAGGCATTGACGGATGGCAGCCACACTCTGACGGCAACAGTCAATGACAAAGCGGGCAACCCGGCGAGCACCACGCATAATCTGGCGGTGGATCTCACCGTTCCGGTACTGACCATTAGCACCATTGCGGGCGATGATATTATTAACGCCGCCGAACACGGGCAGGCGCTGGTGATTTCCGGTTCCAGCACCGGCGGAGAAGCGGGCGATGTCGTCAGCGTCACGCTAAACAGTAAAACCTACACCACGACGCTGGATGCTTCCGGCAACTGGAGCGTCGGCGTTCCGGCTGCGGATGTCTCTGCGCTGGGCAGCGGCCCGCAAACCGTGACGGCGACCGTTACCGATGTGGCTGGCAACAGCGACAACGAGACGCACACGGTCACCGTTAACCTTACCGCGCCGACCATTGGCATCAACCCCATTGCCAGCGATGACGTGATTAATGCCACGGAAAAAGGCGCGGATCTGCAAATTTCCGGCACCAGTAATCAGCCCGCAGGCACCACAATTACGGTGACGCTGGACGGGCAAAATTACTCCGCCACGACGGACGCCGCAGGCAACTGGAGCACCACGGTGCCAGCCTCTGCCGTCGGTGCGCTGGGCGAAGCCAGTTACACGGTGACGGCGAACGTCACCGACAGCGCGGGCAATAGCAATTCCGCCAGCCATAACGTGCAGGTGAATACCGCGCTGCCGGGTGTCACCATTAATCCGGTGGCGACCGACGATATTATTAACGCGGCGGAATCGGGCGTGGCGCAGACCATCAGCGGCCAGGTGACGGGCGCGGCGGCGGGCGATACGGTCACCGTCACGCTGGGCGGCAACACCTACACCGCTACGGTGCAGGCTAATTTAAGCTGGAGTGTGGACGTTCCAGCGGCGGATATTCAGGCGCTGGGCAACGGCGACCTGACAGTTAACGCCTCGGTCACCAATGGCGTTGGCAACACGGGCAGCGGCTCGCGCGATATCACTATCGATGCCAATCTGCCAGGTCTGCGCGTTGATACCGTGGCGGGCGATGATGTGGTTAACAGCATCGAGCACGCTCAGGCACTGGTGATAACCGGTAGCAGCAGCGGGCTGGCGGCGGGCGCGGCGCTGACGGTGGTGATCAATAACGTCACCTATGGCGCGACAGTATTAGCCGATGGCACATGGAGCGTTGGCGTTCCGGCGGCAGACGTGGGCAACTGGCCTGCGGGGACGGTGGATATCACGGTAAGCGGCACTAACACTGCCGGAACAACCTCCACCATCACCCATCCGGTCACCGTCGATCTGGCAGCGGTGGCGATCTCCATTAACACCGTTTCCGGCGACGATGTGATTAACGCCGCCGAAAAAGGGGCAGATTTAACCCTTTCCGGCAGTACTTCCGGCGTGGAAGCGGGGCAAACCGTCACCGTCACCTTTGGCGGCAAAACCTATACCGCTACCGTAGCGGGCGATGGCAGCTGGACAACCACCGTACCCGCCGCCGATCTCAGCGCGTTACGCGACGGCGACGCCACAGTACAGGCCAGTGTCAGCAATATTAACGGCAACACGGCTTCGGCAACCCACGCCTACAGCGTCGACGCCACGGCACCGACGCTTGCCATTAACACTATTGCCACAGACGATATTCTTAACGCCGCTGAGGCGGGCAATCCGTTAACCATCAGCGGCACCAGCACCGCCGAAGCGGGGCAAACGGTAACCGTCACGCTTAATGGTGTGGCTTACATCGGCACCGTTCAGGCGGGCGGTAGCTGGAGCGTCAGCGTGCCGACAACAGATCTCAGCAATCTGACCGCCAGCCCGTACACGGTCAGCGCCTCGGTAAGCGACAAAGCGGGTAACCCGGCGACCGCCACTCACGGCCTGTCGGTGGATCTCACCGTGCCAGTTTTAACCATTAACACCGTCTCCGGCGATGACATCATTAACGCCGCCGAACACGGACAGGCGCTGGTGATCTCCGGTTCCAGCACTGGCGGGGAAGCGGGCAATGTCATCACCATCACGTTAAACAGTAAAACCTACACTACCACGCTGGACGCCTCCGGCAACTGGAGCGTCGGCGTTCCGGCAGCAGACGTCACTGCGCTGGGCAGCGGCCCGCAAACCATCACTGCGGCAATTACCGATGCGGCAGGCAACAGCGATGATGCCAGCCGCACGGTCACCGTGAATCTCACCTCGCCAACGATAGGTATCAATACTATCGCCACCGATGATGTGATTAACGCCACAGAAAAAGGCGCGGATCTGCAAATTACTGGCACCAGTAATCAGCCCGCAGGCACCACCATTACAGTGACGCTGAACGGACAAAATTACACCGCTACCACCGATAGCAGTGGCAACTGGAGCGCCACGGTGCCAGCGTCAGCGGTTAGCGCGTTGGGTGAAGCTAACTACACAGTAACCGCGAACGTCACCGATAGCGCGGGCAACAGTAATTCCGCCAGCCATAATGTGCTGGTCAACAGCGCCTTACCTGGCGTTACCATTAACGCAGTGGCAACCGATGACATTATTAACGCCGCCGAAGCGGGCAGTGCGCAAACCATCAGCGGCCAGGTAACGGGCGCGGCGCAGGGAGATACGGTCACCGTCACGCTGGGCGGCAACACCTACACCGCCACTGTGCAGGCTAATTTAAGCTGGAGTGTCAGCGTTCCGGCGGCGGATATTCAGGCGCTGGGTAACGGCGACCTGACAGTTAACGCCTCGGTCACCAACATCGTGGGCAACAGCGGCAGCGGCTCGCGCGATATCACTATCGATGCCAATCTGCCTGGTTTGCGGGTCGATACCGTGGCGGGCGATGATGTTATTAACAGCATTGAGCATAATCAGGCGCTGGTGATAACAGGTAGCAGCACCGGGCTGACGGCAGGAACGGCATTAACAGTCGTGATTAACAACGTCACTTACGCTGCCACGGTGTTAGCTGATGGTACATGGAACCTCGGCGTTCCGGCGGCAGACGTCAGCAACTGGCCTGCGGGGACGGTGGATATCACGGTAAGCGGCACTAACAGTGCCGGAACAACCTCCACCATTACCCATCCGGTTACCGTCGATCTGGCGGTGGTCGCCATAACCATTAACACTCTCTCCGGCGATGATGTGATCAATGCCGTCGAAAAAGGCGAAACGCTGGTGGTGAGCGGCAGTACCAGCGGTGTAGAAGCCGGGCAGACGGTGACCGTCACTTTTGGCGGTAAAAATTACACCACCACTGTGGAAGCCAACGGTAGCTGGACGGTGAATGTGCCGCCTGCCGATCTCGCTGCGTTGCCGGACGGCGCGGGCAACGTGCAGGCGAGCGTCAGCAACATTAACGGCAACAGCGCCCAGGCCGATCGCGCGTACAGCGTCGATGCCGCCGCGCCGCTTGTGACCATCAACACCATCGCCAGCGACGATATTCTCAACGTGAGTGAAGCGGGCGCGGGGATAACCATCAGCGGCACCACCACGGCGCAGGCCGGGCAGACGCTGACTGTCACGCTCAATAACAATACGTACCAGACTACCGTCCAGGCCGATGGCACTTGGAGTGTGAACGTTCCGGCGACAGATTTAAGCGGATTAACCGCCAGCAGTTATACCGTGACCGCCACGGTGAGCGACAAAGCGGGCAACCCGGCAAGCGCGGATCATGCACTGGCGGTGGACGTTACCGCGCCGGATCTCACCATTAATACCGTCGCGGGCGATGACATTATCAACGCCATCGAACATGGTCAGGCGCTGGTGGTGAGCGGCACCAGTACGGGCGCGGCGGCGGGCGATGTGGTCACGGTTAATCTGAACGGTAAAAACTACACCACAACGCTGGACGCCTCCGGTAACTGGAGTGTGGGTATTCCGGCGGCGGATGTCACGGCACTGGCAACCGGTAGCCAGACCATCACCGCCAGCCTGAGCGATCGCGCGGGCAACAGCGACAGCACGACTCACGATGTGACCGTTGATCTCAGTGGCCCGACGCTGACCATTAACACTGTCTCCGGTGATGACATTATTAATAATGCGGAGAAGACCCAGGATCTGATCATCAGCGGCGTCTCCAGCGGCCTGGCGGCAGGCACTACGGTCACCGTGATGTTGAACGGCCTGGCGTACAGCGCCACCACCGACGGCTCCGGCAACTGGAGCGTTACCGTGCCGGCTTCGGCGGTCGGCGCACTGGGCGAGGCGGTTTATTCGATTAGCGCCAGCGCCACCGACAGCGCGGGTAACAGCGGTAGTACTACCCATACGGTGAATGTCGAATCGCTCCTGCCAGGGGTAATCATTAATACTGTGGCGGGTGATGACATTATCAACGCCGCTGAAATCGCCGTTAACCAGACCCTCAGCGGACAGGTTACGGGGACGGCAGCAGCAGGAGATTCGGTCACTGTCACGCTCGGCGGTAATCAATACATTGCCACCGTGCAGCCAGATTTAAGCTGGAGCGTCAGCGTACCTGCGAACGTTTTGCAGGCGCTGGGCAACGGAGAACTGACCATCAGCGCCTCGGTGACTAATGGCGTGGGTAATACTGGCACCGCGACGCGCGACATCGTGATAGATGCCAACTTGCCAGGTCTGCGGGTTGATACCGTGGCAGGCGATGATGTGATTAACAGCATTGAGCACGTTCAGGCACTGGTGGTCACCGGTAGCAGTACCGGACTGGCGGCGGGGGCGGCGTTGACGGTGGTTATCAATAGCGTCACCTACGGCGCAACGGTACTCGCCGATGGCACCTGGAGCGTCGGTGTTCCGGCGGCAGATGTCACAAACTGGCCTGCGGGGACGGTCAATATTGCCGTCTCTGGCACTAATACCGCCGGAACCACAACCAGCATTAGCCATCCGGTGACCGTCGATCTTGCGGCCGTGGCGATTACCATCAACACCCTTTCCACTGACGATGTGATAAACGCCGCCGAGAAAGGCACTGATTTGCAGCTTTCCGGCACCACCTCAGATGTGGAAGCGGGGCAGACTATTACCGTTATTTTCGGTGGCAAAAGCTACATCACCACGGTTGCCGCGGATAATACCTGGGGGCTGACGATCCCAGCCGCCGATCTCGCAACCTTGCCGGATGGCGCAGCAAACGTCCAGGCCAGCGTCAGCAACGTCGCGGGTAACAACGCCCAGGCAACGCATGTTTATAGCGTCGATGCCACCGCGCCCTCCGTTACTATCAACACCATCGCCAGCGACGATATTCTTAATGCCACCGAAGCGGGATCGGCGCTGACTATCAGCGGCACCAGCACCGCAGAAGCCGGGCAGACAGTGACCGTGACGCTAAACGGCGTCAATTACAGCGGCAACGTGCAGACAGACGGGAGCTGGAGCGTCAGCGTACCAACTGGCGATTTAGCCGACCTTACCGCCAGCCCCTATACGGTGAGCGCGGCGGTCAGCGACAAAGCGGGCAACCCAACCTCGGCAACGCATAACCTGACGGTGGATCTTGCCGCTCCGGTCGTCACCATTAACACGGTAGCGGGCGATGACATCATTAACGCCACGGAACATGCTCAGGCGCAGATTATCAGCGGCTCGGCAACGGGCGCGACGACGGGTAACACGGTTTCCGTGACGATTGGCACGACCACCTACACCACCGTGCTGGACGCCAACGGCAACTGGAGCATCGGTGTGCCTGCCAGCGTGATTTCCGCGCTGGCCCAGGGCGATGTGACCATTACCGCCACGGTTACCGACTCCGCAGGCAACAGCGGCACGGCCTCGCACACTGTCAGCGTGGCGCTCGGTGCACCGATACTCGCCATTAACACCATCGCCGTCGATGACATCATCAACGCCACGGAGAAAGGCGCGGATCTGTCGATTTCCGGCACCAGCAACCAGCCTGCGGGCACGCAGGTAACTGTTACGCTCAACGGGCAAAATTACACCACCACTGCCGATGCTTCCGGGAACTGGAGCGTGACTGTTCCGGCGTCTGCGGTTGGTACGCTCGGTGAAGCGACTTATACGGTGACTGCCGCCGCAACCGATGTTGATGGCAATAGCGGTTCCGCCAGCCATAACGTGCAGGTTAATACCGCGCTACCGGGCGTCACCATTAACGTTGTGGCAACGGACGATATTATTAACGCCGCCGAAGCGGGGGCAACTCAAACTATCAGCGGGCAGGTCACGAGGGCCGCGGCGGGCGATACGGTGACCGTGACGCTCGGTGGGGCGACTTACACCGCTACGGTACAGGCAGACTTAAGCTGGAGTGTCGATGTTCCGGCTTCGGCGTTACAGGCGTTGGGCAACGGAGAGCTGACCATTTCGGCTTCGGTAACGAACAGCGTAGGCAATACCGGTAACGGCACGCGCGAAATCACCATAGACGCGAATCTCCCCGGTCTGCGGGTCGATACCGTGGCGGGCGATGATGTGGTTAATAGCATCGAGCATGGTCAGGCACTGGTGATAACCGGTAGCAGCAGCGGGCTGGCGGTGGGCGCGGCGCTGACGGTGGTGATCAATAACGTCACCTACGGCGCGACGGTATTAGCCGATGGCACCTGGAGCGTCGGCGTTCCGGCGGTAGATGTCAGCGCCTGGCCTGCGGGGGCGTTGACGATTACGGCGAGCGGCAGCACTACAGCCGGAAACCCGGTGAGCGTTACGCATCCGGTGACTGTCGATCTCTCGGCGGTGGCGGTCAGCATCAACGCCATTACCGCCGATGATGTGATTAACGCCGCTGAAAAAGGCGCGGCATTAACGCTCTCCGGCAGCACCTCTGGCGTGGAGGCCGGGCAAACGGTCACCGTGACCTTTGGCGGTAAAACCTATACTGCAAGTGTCGCGGCGAATGGTTCCTGGAGCACCACGGTTCCGGCGGCGGATATGGCAGCCCTGCGTGATGGTGATGCCAGCGCGCAGGCCAGCGTCAGCAACGTTAACGGCAATAGTGCCACCACTACCCACGCTTACAGCGTCGATGCCACCGCGCCAACGGTGACCATTAACACCATTGCGGGCGACGATATTCTTAACGCCGCCGAAGCGGGTGCGGCGCTGACCATCACCGGCAGCAGCACGGCGGAAGCCGGGCAGACGGTGACCGTCACGCTCAATGGCGCAAACTATACTGGCACGGTACAAACGGACGGCAGCTGGAGTATCAGCGTACCGCCAGCCGACTTAAGCGCTCTGACCGCCAGCATCTACACCGTCAGCGCGGCGGTGAGCGACAAGGCCGGAAACCCGACCTCGGTTAACCACAACCTGACGGTGGATACTTCCGTTCCGGTCGTCACCATCAACACGGTGGCAGGCGATGATGTGATCAACGCGACGGAACACGCCCAGGCGCAGATCATTAGCGGCTCTGCCACGGGGGCGGCAACCGGTAGCACCGTGACGGTGACTATCGGCTCAAATACCTTCACCACCGTGCTGGATTCCAGCGGTAACTGGAGCATCGGCGTTCCGGCAAGCGTCGTCTCGGCGCTGGCGAACGGCACGGTGACCATTAACGCCAGCGTCACCGATGCCGGGGGTAACAGCGGCAGCGCCACCCATCAGGTGACGGTCAATACCGGGCTGCCGACCATTACCTTTAACGCCATCAGCAGCGATAACGTCCTGAACGCCGATGAAAAAGGCCAGCCGTTGACCATCAGCGGTAGCAGTACGGGGCTGGCGACCGGCGCACAGGTTACCGTCACGCTCAACGGTCATAACTACAGCGCTACCACCGACGCAGCAGGCAACTGGACCTTAACCGTGCCGGTGAGCGATCTGGCGGCCTTAGGTCAGGCTAACTATACCGTCAGCGCCAGCGCCACCAGTGCGGCAGGCAACACCGCCAGCAGCCAGGCGAATTTACTGGTCGACAGCGGCCTGCCAGGCGTCACCATCAATACCGTGGCGGACGACGATATTATCAACGCCGCCGAAGCCGGGGCCGATCAAACCATCAGCGGGGTGGTGACCCGTGCCGCCGCTGGCGATACAGTTACCGTGACGCTGGGCGGTAACACTTACACCGCTACGGTACAGGGCAACTTAAGCTGGAGCGTCAGCGTTCCGGCAGCCGATCTCCAGGCGTTGGGCAATGGTGATTTGACCATTACCGCCTCGGTCACCAACGCGAATGGCAACACCGGCAGCGGCACGCGAGATATCACCATTGACGCCAACCTGCCAGGTCTGCGCGTGGATACCGTCGCGGGCGATGATATCGTCAACAGCATCGAACATGGGCAGGCGCTGATAATCACTGGCGGCAGTAGCGGCCTGAATGCAGGCGCCGCGCTGACGGTCACCATCAACGGTGTGGCCTATGCTGCCACGGTACAGGCAGACGGGAGCTGGAGCGTCGGCATTCCAGCAGCAAGCGTCAGTGCATGGCCTGCGGGGCCGTTAACCGTTGAAGTGACAGGCCAGAGCAGCGCCGGAAACCCGGTCAGCGTCAGCCATCCGTTCACCGTCGATTTAACGGCTGTGGCAATCAGCATCAACACCGTTGCCAGCGACGACGTGATTAACGCCGCCGAAAAAGGCACCAATCTGACCCTTTCTGGCAGCACCAGCGGAATTGAAAGTGGGCAAACCGTTACCGTCACTTTTGGCGGCAAAAACTACACCGCCAGCGTCGCCGCCAACGGTAGCTGGAGCGTGAACGTTCCAGCGGCAGATCTGGCAACCTTGCCAGACGGCGCGGCGAACGTGCAGGCCAGTGTCAGCAGCGCGAGCGGCAACAACGCGTCGGCAACTCATGCGTATAGCGTTGACGCCAGCGCACCGACGCTCACCATTAATACCATCGCCAGCGATGACATCCTTAACGCCACGGAGGCGGGAAGCCCGCTCACCATCAGCGGCACCAGCACCGCCGAAACCGGGCAGACGGTCACCGTCACCCTTAACGGCGCAACTTACACCGGTAATGTACAGGAGGACGGTAGCTGGAGCGTCAGTGTTCCCACTTCAGCCCTGGGCGCGCTGAGTGCAAGCAATTACACCGTCAGCGCCACGGTCAACGACAAAGCGGGTAACCCCGGCAGCGCCAGCCACAATCTGGCGGTAGACACCACCGCGCCGGTTCTCACCATTAACACCGTGGCGGGCGATGACATCATCAACGACGCCGAACACGCCCAGGCGCTGGTGATCTCCGGTACCAGCACGGGCGGGGAAGCGGGCGATGTGGTGAGCGTTGTGCTCAATGGCAAAACGTATACCACGACGCTGGATGCCTCCGGCAACTGGAGCGTTGGCGTTCCAGCAGCGGATGTTGCGGCACTCAGTAGCGGCGCACAGACCATCACCGCCAGCGTCAGCGATCGGGCGGGCAACAGCGACGACGCCAGCCGAACCGTCACCGTTAACCTCACCGCGCCAGCGATTAACATCAACACCATCGCGGGCGATGATGTGATCAACGCGGCGGAAAAAGGATCTGATCTGGCGCTTTCCGGCACCAGCGATCAGCCTGCGGGTACGGCGATCACCGTCACCCTGAACGGACAAAACTACAGCGCCACCACCGATGCCTCCGGCAACTGGAGCGTCACCGTGCCCGCCTCGGCGGTCAGTGCACTGGGCGAAGCCACCTACAGCGTGACGGCGAGCGTCACCAACGCCCAGGGCAACAGCAGTACTGCCAGCCATAATGTGCAGGTCAATACCGCGCTGCCGGGCGTCACCATTAATCCGGTGGCGACGGACGATATTATCAACGCTTCAGAGGCGGGCAGCGCGCAAACTATCAGCGGCCAGGTAACCGGGGCGGTGGCGGGCAGCACCGTCACCGTTACGCTGGGCGGTAAAACTTACACCGCCACTGTCCAGCCAGATTTAAGCTGGAATGTAAGCATACCAGCCGCTGACTGGCAGGCGTTAGGTAACGGTGAATTAACGGTTAACGCCTCGGTGACCAACGCCGTTGGCAACACCGGCAGCGGCATGCGTGATATCACCATCGATGCCAGTCTGCCCGGTCTGCGGGTGGATACCGTCGCAGGCGATGATGTGGTCAATATCATCGAACACGCTCAGGCGCAGGTGATCACCGGGAGCAGCTCCGGCTTTACGGCAGGTACGGCGCTGACCGTGGTGATAAATAACCAAACTTATGCCGCCACGGTGTTGGCGAACGGCACCTGGAGCGTCGGCGTTCCGGCGGCGGATGTCAGCAACTGGCCTGCGGGAACGCTGAATATTACCGTTAGCGGGGCGAACAGTGCCGGAACACAAACCAGCATTACCCATCCGGTGAGCGTTGATCTCACTACCGTCGCTATCAGCATGAACAGCATCACCAGCGATGATGTGATTAACGCCACTGAAAAAGGTGCGGCGCTAACGCTCTCCGGCAGCACGTCCGGCGTCGAAGCGGGACAAACCGTTACTATTACCTTTGGCGGCAAAACCTACACCACCACGGTGGCGGCAAACGGTAGCTGGAGCACCACCGTTCCGACTGCGGATTTGGCGGCTCTGCGTGACGGCGATGCCAGCGCCCAGGTGCGGGTGACTAACGTCAACGGCAACAGTGCCACGGCAACGCATGAATACAGCGTCGATAGCGCCGCGCCAACGGTGACCATCAACACCATTGCCAGCGATAACATCATCAACGCCAGCGAAGCGGCGGCGGGCGTCACGGTGTCCGGCACCAGCACCGCGGAAACCGGGCAAACGCTCACCGTCACGCTAAACGGCACTAACTACCAGACCACGGTGCAGGCAGACGGCAGCTGGAGCTTAACGCTGCCTGCCAGTGACTTAACCGCACTTGCCAATAACGGCTACACCCTGACCGCCACGGTCAGCGATCTGGCGGGTAACCCTGGCAGCGCCAGCAAAGGCGTCACCGTCGATACCACCGCGCCCGTCATCAGCTTCAACACCGTGGCAGGCGATGACGTGATTAACAACGTCGAACACGCTCAGGCGCAGATTATCAGCGGCACCGCCACGGGCGCGGTGGCGGGTGACCGCCTGGTGGTGACCATCGCAGGGCAGCAGTATGTCACCAGCACCGATGCCAGCGGCAACTGGAGCGTTGGCGTGCCAGCCAACGTGGTTTCCGGCCTTGCAGACGGCACGGTGACCATCAGCGCCACCATCACCGATAGCGCAGGCAACAGCAGCACGCAGACGCACAACGTGCAGGTCAATACGGCGGTGGTGTCGCTCTCAGTCAGCACCATCAGTGGCGATAATATTATTAACGCCGCCGAAGCAGGCAGTGCGCTGACCCTGAGCGGCACTGGCACTAATTTCGCGACAGGCACGGTGGTGACCGTGTTGCTTAATGGCAAGGGCTACAGCGCCACCATTCAGAACAACGGGAGCTGGAGCGTGAATGTGTCGGCGGCAGACGTCGCGGCACTGGCGGATGGCACCAGCTACACGGTTAGCGCCTCCGCCCAGGACAGCGCAGGAAACAGCGCCACGGCCTCGCGCAGCGTGGCGGTGGATCTCACCGCACCGGTTATCAACATTAATACCGTTTCGACGGATGACCGACTCAACGCCGCCGAACAGCAGCAGCCGTTAACCCTTAACGGCTCGACCAGCGCGGAAGTGGGGCAGACGGTCACTGTCACCTTTGGCGGCAAAACCTATACCGCTACGGTTGCCGCCAATGGCACCTGGGCGCTGAACGTGCCTGTGGCGGATCTGGCAGCACTCGGGCAAGGCGCGCAGACCATCACCGCCAGTGTGAACGACCGTGCGGGTAACCCCGGTCAAACCACGCACGCCCTGACTGTTGACACTGTTGCGCCGACGGTCACCATCGCTACGGTGGCGGGTGACGATATTATCAACAACGCCGAGCAGCTTGCCGGGCAGACCATCAGCGGCACCACCACCGCCGAAGCGGGCCAGACGGTGAGCGTCACCTTTAACGGTCAGAGCTGGACTGCAACGGTCGGCAGTGGCGGAAGCTGGTCGGTGTTTATTCCGGCGCAGCAGTTTGCCGGATTAAGCGACGGCAGCTACACCATTAGCGCGACGGTCAGCGATCAGGCCGGAAACCCCGGTAGCGCCAGCCGTGGCGTGACGCTGAACGGCGATGTGCCCACCGTCACCATCAACACCTTTGCGGGCGACGATGTGGTGAACGCGGCGGAACACGGCACATCGCTGGTGATCAGCGGCACTACCACCGCGCCGGTCGGGCAGACGCTGACCCTGACCTTAAACGGCAAAACCTACACCACCACGGTACAGACCGGCGGTAGCTGGAGCTACACCCTCGGCAGCGCCGATGTCACCGCGCTGGCGGACGGCAACGCCTACGTGATTAACGCCTCGGTGAGCAACGCTATCGGCAACATCGGTAGCAGCAATCACACCATTACTGTCGATCTCAGCGCCCCGGCGATGGGCATTAGTATCGATTCCCTGCAAGCCGACACTGGCCTTAGCGCCAGTGACTTTATCACCAGCGTCAGCCCGGTGGTGGTCAACGGCTCGCTCACCGCCGCGCTTGCCAGCAACGAGACGGCGCAAATCAGTATCGACGGCGGTGTAACCTGGACCACGCTTACCGTTACCGGCACGACCTGGCGCTATAACGACAGCCGCACGCTGACCGATGGTAACTATCTCTATCAGGTGCGGGTGATTGATGCGGCGGGCAACGTCGGGGCGACTGATAGCCAGAATGTAGTGATCGACACTACTGCGCCAGATCCCGCGGTGAAAACCATCGCCATTAGCGCGATCACCACCGATACAGGTCTGATTACTAATGATTTTGTCACCAGCGACACGACGCTTGCGGTGAGTGGTACGCTCGGCGCGGCACTCTCTGCTGGTGAGTTCGCGCAAATCAGTATCGATGGCGGCACCACCTGGCAGAATCTGGCGGTAAATGGATTAACCTGGACTTATCTTGACGGGCGCACGCTGACCGACGGTAACTACAACTATCAGGTACGGGTGATCGACACCGCCGGAAATATCGGCGCGACCGCCAGCCAGATAGTCACCGTGGATACCACCGCGCCGCTGGCGAGCAAAACCATCGTCATTGCGGGCATCAGCGATGACTCCGGGTTAAGCAGCAGCGATTTTGTGACCCGTGACACTACGCTGACCGTGCGCGGGACGCTCGGCGCGGCGCTGGCGGCAGATGAACGGGCGCAAATCAGCCTCGACGGCGGCGTTACCTGGACCACCTTAACCGTTATCGGCACCAACTGGAGCTATGCCGATGGTCGCACACTGACCGACGGCACCTGGAACTACACGGTGCGGGTGGTGGATCTGGCGGGGAACGTCGGGCAGACCGCGACGCAAAATGTGGTGGTCGACACTACCAGCCCGGAAGCAGCGAAGAGCATCACGATTACCGGCATCAGCGATGACACCGGAGCCAGCAGCAGCGATTTTATTACCAGCGACACCTCGCTTACCGTGCGCGGCGTACTGGGCGCGGCGCTCGGCGCTAATGAGTTCGCGCAAATCAGCACCGACAACGGTGCAACCTGGGTGAACGTGACCGTTGCCGCAGACGGTCTGAACTGGACATATGTGGACGGGCGTACGCTGACCAACGGCACCACCACCTGGCAGGTGCGGGTGGTTGATTTAGCGGGCAACGTTGGCGCAACCGGCAGCCAGTCGGCGCAGATTGACACCGTTAACCCGGCGCAGGTGCTCACCATCGCCAGCATCAGCACCGATACGGGGAGTTCGGCCACCGACTTTATCACCAGCGATACCACGCTCACACTGACCGGTTCGCTGGGGGCGGGGCTTGCCAGCGGCGAAGTGGCGCAGATTAGCCTCGATGGCGGCGCGACCTGGACCACGCTCACCACCAACGGTACGCAGTGGACTTACACTGACAGCCGCACGCTGACCGACGGCAGCTACGTTTATCAGGTACGGGTGCTGGATCTGGCGGGAAATACAGGTCCGGTGGTATCGAAAACGGTGGTGGTCGATACGATTAACCCCACCGCCACGCCGACCATTGTGTCGTATACCGATGATGTCGGGCAGCGGCAGGGGACGTTTAGCAATTCGCAGGCCACCGACGACACCACGCCGTTGCTGAACGGCGTGCTCTCTGCGCCGCTTGCCAGCGGTGAAGTCGTTTACCTCTACCGTAACGGTCTGCTGTTAGGTGCGGTAACGATGGTCGGCGCGCTGAACTGGACTTACAGCGACAGTGGTCTGGTCAGCGGTGCCTATACCTACAGCGCACGAGTGGTGGATCTGGCCGGGAATATCACCTCCTCCAGTGATTTTGTCCTGACGGTCGATACCTCTATTCCGACCACGCTGGCGCAAATCACCAATCAAACCACACGCGATACCACGCCGATTATCAGCGGCGTAATCACGGCGGCACTTGCCAGTGGGCAGTATGTTGAAGTGGTGATCAACGGCAAAACTTACACCTCGCAACCGGGCGGTGCGGTGGTGGTCGATCCGGCGCACAACACCTGGTATGTGCAACTGCCGGATACCGACGCGCTGGCGGCGTCTGCGACCGCCTATAACGTCACCGCGCAGGTGAAAAGCTCGGCGGGTAACGGTAACACCGCTAACGTCAGCACTGGCACGGTAACGGTTAACGCAGCGATTGATTACACACCGACCTGGACCACCACCAGCAAATCTACCGCATGGGGGCTGACCTACGGCCTCGATACGCACGGGATGTGGACAGTGCTGGCCAACCAGCAAATTATGCAATCCACCGATCCGCTCACCTGGTCGAAAACCGCCCTGACGCTGGTGCAAAGTGGCAACAACTATGCCACCAGCTCCATCGCCGATTACAACCGTAACGGTACGGGCGATCTGTTTATTACCCGTGATGACTACGGCACGGGGTATATCAACGGCTTTACTAATAACGGCGATGGTACGTTTTCCAGCGCCATCCAGGTGAACGTTGGCACCCTGACGTGGTATGGCTCGATTGTGGCGTTCGATAAAGAGGGCGACGGTTATCTTGATTTCTGGATTGGCGACGCCGGTGGACCGGACTCTAATACCTTCCTGTGGAACAACGCCGGCACCCTGACAGGCAACTCCACCACCGCTAATAACGGGGGGAGTGCTACGGTCGGTGGGGCGGTAACCGGTTATCTGTCACTCAACGAAGGTTCCGGTGTCGATCTTAATAATGACGGCAGAATTGATCTGGTTCAGCACACTTTCAACCTGAACAACAACTTCACCCTCTCATCGTTGATAAGTCAGGGCAATGGCACCTTCGTCTGGGGACAAAACACCGTCAATACTTTCCTCAGTAGTCCTGGCTCGGGGGGAAACTCGACATCCGTTTCCATGACATGGGCCGATTTCGATGGTGACGGCGATATGGATCTCTTCCTGCCCGCCAGCCAGGGAAGAGCTAACTACGGCTCGCTGTTATTCAACACCAACGGCGTGCTGGGTAGCCCGGTGGCGGTGGGCGCGACGGCAACCACCTATGCCAGTCAATTCAGCCTGGCCGTCGACTGGGATCATGACGGGTTAATGGATATCGCCCGTATCGCCCAGACCGGGCAGTCGTATCTTTATACTAACGTCAGCAACGCCAGTAACTGGACACAATCGGCACTCGGTGGCAGCCAGAGCGGCACCACCAGCGGCGTGGCGGCAATGGACTACGACTGGGACGGCGCGGTGGATGTGCTGGTAACCAAACAGTCGGGCAGCGTGTTCCTCATCCGTAACACTAACACGGTGAGCTACGGCACCTCGCTGCACCTGCGTATCACCGATCCTAACGGTATTAACGTCTATTACGGCAATACCGTGAAGCTGTACAACTCGGCGGGCGTGCTGGTTGCCACACAAATCATCAACCCGCAGTCGGGGATGGGCGTTAACGACACCTCGGCGCTGGTCAACTTCTACGGACTTAACGCTGGAGAAACCTACAACGCGGTGCTGATCAAATCCACCGGCACTACCGCCAGCAATATCGACCAGACGGTGAATACCAGCTGGGGCGGCTTACAGGCCAACGATGCTACTCACGCTTACGATCTCAGTGCTGAAGCGGGTACGGCGAGCAACAACGGCAAGTTTGTCGGCACTGGCTATAACGACACCTTCTTCGCCACCGCAGGCACCGACACCTACGACGGCTCCGGCGGCTGGGTGTACAGCTCCGGCACAGGAACCTGGCTGGCGAACGGCGGCATGGACGTGGTCGATTTCCGTCTCTCAACGGTGGGCGTGACCGCTAACTTAAGCGTCACCACCGCCCAGGCCACAGGTTTTAATACCTCGACATTTACCAATATCGAGGGGATTTCCGGCTCGAATTTTAATGACACTCTGACCGGCAGCAGCGGCGATAACCAACTGGAAGGGCGCGGCGGTAACGACACCATTAATATCGGTAACGGCGGTCACGACACCTTGCTCTATAAACTGCTCAGCGCCAGTGACGCTACCGGCGGCAACGGATCGGACGTGGTGAATGGCTTTACGGTAGGCACCTGGGAAGGCACCGCCGACACCGATCGCATTGATATTCGTGAACTGTTACAGGGCAGCGGCTACACCGGAAACGGCAAAGCCAGCTATGTCAACGGCGTGGCAACGCTGGATGCGCAGGCCGGAAACATCGGTGATTTTGTCAAAGTCACCCAGAGCGGCAGCGACACCATCGTGCAGATCGACCGTGACGGCACGGGCGGCGGCTTTGCGACAACTAACGTGGTCACGCTGACGGGCGTGCATACCGACCTCGCCACCTTACTGGCGAATCATCAGTTGATGGTGGTGTAGAGAATGAAAAAAAATGCCCAGTCCGTGGAAGCCTGGCTGGAGGCGATGATCGCCGTGGCGCGTTATTACCGCCTCGATTTTTCCCAGGAGAACGTGCGCGCGACCGTCAACTGGGAGCGCGACAGCAAACGGGAGGAGTTACTCACTGATATGGCGCGGCAGTTGGGGATGGGGCTACGGCTGGTGGAGTTTTCCACTGATTCGCTTAACCCCTGGCGTCTGCCGTTGATCGCGGTGTTTGATAATCAACAGATTGGCGTGATCACCCGCCGCGACAATCACGACAATATCAGCGTTCAGTTCAGCGGTGACGAAGGGCTGGAAACCACATTAAACGTCACGGATATAGAAGACAAAATCGTTGAACTGGCGCTGCTACGACCGCTCAGCGCCATCCCTGATGCGCGGGTGGATGACTATATTCGCCCGTATCAGGCGAACTGGTTCTGGAATCTTTCGCTAAAAGACTGGCGGCGCTATGGCGATATTATGCTGGCCTCGCTGGTGGCGAACGTGCTGGCGCTGGCGGCGATGATTTTCTCGATGCAGGTTTACGACCGCGTCGTTCCGGCGCAATCGTACCCGACGCTATGGGTGCTGTTCGCCGGGGTGATGATGGCGATCCTGTTTGAGTTCTGTATGCGCATGGTGCGCACACACCTTTCCGATGTGATCGGCAAACGGGCGGATCTGCGTATTTCGGATCGCGTGTTTGGTCACGCATTACGGCTGAAAAATAACGTGCGATCGAAATCCACCGGATCGTTTATCTCACAGATCCGCGAACTGGAATCGGTGCGGGAGCTGATCACCTCCACCACCATTGGCGCGGTAGCGGATCTGCCATTCTTCCTGCTGTTTGTTTTTATTCTGTGGATGATCGGCGGCTGGCTGGTGCTGGTGGTTTTGCTGGCGCTGCCGTTGCTGGTGATCCCCGGCCTGCTGGTACAACGCCCGCTGGCGCGGCTGGCGAACGAAGGGATGCGCGAATCGGCAGTGCGCAACGCTACGCTTGTCGAGGCCGTGCAGTCGATTGAAGATATTAAACTGCTGCGTGCTGAACAGCGTTTCCAGAATCAGTGGAATTACACCAACGACGTGGCCTCGTCCATCAGTATGAAGCAACGTTTTCTCACCGGGCTGCTGCTCACCTGGACGCAGGAAGTGCAATCCATCGTCTATGTGGTGGTGCTGTTGGTGGGCTGCTTTATGGTGATGAACGGCGACATGACCACCGGCGCACTGGTGGGGACGACGATTCTGGCTTCGCGCACCATCGCGCCGCTGTCACAGATATCCGGCGTGCTTTCGCGCTGGCAGCAGGCGAAAGTGGCGCGTAACGGGCTTGATGAACTGATGAAGCGCCCGGTGGATCAGCCGGAACACGGCAAACTGGTGCATAAAGCAGTGCTGCACGGCAATTATCAGTTCAGCAACGCGGTGTTTTATTACGACGAAGAAGAGAAGATTGCAGATGTGGCGATCGGCAAACTCAACATTCAGGCCGGAGAGAAAATCGCCATTCTCGGGCGCAACGGCGCGGGTAAATCAACGCTACTGCAAATGCTCGCCGGAATGCGTATCGCCCAGCAGGGGCAGGTGCTGCTGGATAACATCAGCATCGGGCAGCTTGATCCGGCGGATCTGCGCCGTGACATGGGGCTGCTCAGCCAGACCGGGCGACTGTTCTTCGGTTCGCTGCGGGAAAACCTCACCATGGGGATGCCGGAAGCCAGCGATGAAGATATCGAACGCGCGTTAACCCTCAGCGGGGCGCTGCCCTTTGTGCAGAAGCAGAAAAACGGCCTTAACTACATGATTCAGGAAGGGGGATTTGGTCTTTCTGGCGGTCAGCGGCAAACGCTGCTGCTGGCGCGGCTCCTCATCTCTCAACCCAATATCGTGCTGCTTGATGAACCCAGCGCCTCGCTGGATGAAATGGCGGAAGCGTATTTAATTGAACAACTAAAACAGTGGATTGGGCATCGCACGCTGGTCATCGCTACTCACCGCACGGCAATGCTGCAACTGGTTGACAGGATAATCGTGATGGATCAGGGGCGCATTGTGATGGATGGCGCGAAAGAGGCCATTTTGCGTGAACAGGGCGAACCCACGGCGCGACGGGTGGTGTTGCAGGAGAAGAATAAGGGGTCTGCCGCATGAACGGACAACTGCAATACAACCGGGGCCTGACTGAACCCCGTCTGCCACGTTCGGCGCTGGCGGTGCGCGTTACCGCTGTGATGCTGCTCTGTTTTCTCGGCTGGGCGTGGTATTTCCAGCTTGATGAAGTCACTACCGGCAGCGGCACGGTAGAACCTTCCGGACGCGAACAGGTGGTGCAGTCGCTGGAAGGCGGGATTTTGTATCATCTCGACGTGAAGGTTGGCGATATTGTCGAACAGGGGCAGCCGCTGGCGCAGCTTAACCGCACCAAAACGGAATCCGACGTCCAGGAAGCGATGTCGTGGCTGTATGCGGCGCTGGCAACCTCGGCGCGGCTGCGGGCAGAAGTGAGCAATAAACCGCTGGTCTTCCCTGACGAACTGAATAAATTCCCCGAACTTATCGAGTCGGAAACGGCGTTATATAACACTCGCCGCGACGGGTTGAACAAAGCCACCACCGGGCTGACGCAGGGGATTAGCCTGGTCAACCGCGAACTGGCGATGACCCAGCCGCTGGTAAAACAGGGGGCGGCGAGCAGCGTCGAAGTGCTGCGCCTGCAACGTCAGGCCAATGAACTGGAAAACAAACTTAGCGACGTGCGCACGCAATATTACGTTCAGGCGCGCGAAGAGTTAGCGAAAGCCAATGCGGAAGTGGAAACCCAGCGTTCGGTGATCCGCGGGCGGGAAGATTCTCTCACCCGGCTCAACTTTACTGCGCCGGTGCGAGGCATTGTTCAGGACATTGACGTCACCACGGTTGGCGGCGTCATCGCCCCCGGTGGTAAACTTATGACTATCGTGCCGCTGGATGAGCAACTGCTGATCGAGGCAAAAATCTCCCCCCGCGATGTGGCGTTTATCCATCCGGGGCAAAAATCGCTGGTGAAAATAACCGCTTACGATTACTCCATCTACGGCGGCCTGCCAGGAGAAGTGGCGGTGATTTCACCGGATACCGTTCAGGATGAAGTGCGGCGCGATGTTTATTACTATCGGGTGTACATTCGCACTTTCAGCAACCATCTGGAAAATAAACATAAACAGCAGTTTCCGATATTCCCCGGTATGGTGGCGACGGTCGATATCCGCACCGGCAAAAAAAGCGTGCTGGATTATCTGTTGAAACCCTTTAACAAAGCACAGGAGGCGTTGCGCGAACGATGAACATTAGCGATGTAGCAAAAATTACCGGCCTGACCAGCAAAGCCATTCGCTTCTATGAAGAGAAGGGGTTGGTGACACCGCCGATGCGCAGCGAAAACGGTTATCGAACCTACACGCAGCAGCATCTCAACGAACTGACCTTACTGCGCCAGGCGCGCCAGGTGGGCTTTAACCTGGAAGAGAGCGGCGAACTGGTGAATCTGTTTAACGACCCGCAGCGGCATAGCGCCGACGTCAAACGGCGCACGTTGGAGAAGGTGGCGGAGATCGAACGACACATTGAGGAGCTGCAATCCATGCGCAACCAGTTACTGGCGCTGGCGAATGCCTGCCCCGGTGATGACAGCGCCGACTGCCCGATTATCGAAAATCTCTCCGGCTGCTGTCATCATCGGGCGGGGTAATTAAGGCATACGGAAATAGTCGTCCATTATTTTCGTCAACTCCGGACGTTCGCCGTCATCGTTGATGGCAAAATCCAGAAAAAAGGCATCTGCTTGCGGCGTTCGGTTTTGCGCCATCAACCGGAAGGTGAGAGGGCGATAAATGGCGTATGCCGGATGGCTGATAACGAATCGAGCAAAGTCAACAAAAAGCGGCGAGTGTGTGGAAAACAGTGCCTGCAAAATAACATCAGCCTTTTCATCCCCCTCCAAACCTTGTTGGATCATGCGCTTAATACGAGCTTCGCTCAAATTCCCGGCCTCAACAATTTGCCAGGCTTGATCCAGTGAAGGGTACCGGCTGACGCTCTGCTGCAACTCTTCTGACCAGGTTTCGGATGGGCTGATGTGCTTATCAGGGCCGAAACTCTCCCATGCGTTGGGCGGTAATGTTTTCCATTCAGTGAGTTTGGGAACGTGACACAGCAGCTCTGTTTTGTGCAGACATTCCCCGCCAGGAAATACCAGGGTTTGTTGCTCATCATTAAAATGGGTTGCCGTGCTGAGCACCAGTGTTTTGAGCGGTCGCCCTTCCAGCGCGGCGGCTGTTGCTTTATGGTGTCCGTCGAGCAGAACGCAGAGATAGGAATCAGGGAGATACCAGGCCAGAGCGCGGGCGTCCGGTTTATCGCGATAAAACGTCGCACGCTCAGGATTAAAATGTGATGGCGGCTGGCCGGGTAGAAGAAAACAGGGGGCGGTGTCACTGAAATAGCAATATTCAGGATCCCAGACGGCAACGGTCGCCGGATTACTGGCGCTATGGTCCGTTGCCGCCCAAAAGAAATGCCCGTTGCCATCCGTCGGGTAAAGTTCACGATCTTCGAGCAGATAATAGCCATCAGCCATGCATGAGAACAGCGGTGTCAGCGCGGCAAAAGCGTCCGTCATGCCAGACCACGGGCGATTCCAGTTTTCGAGAGCAGACAAAAACCGGGCGGCTCCCTGTTCATCATCCGCAAAACCGCTGTAGACAAATTCCGCACAGGTGGGGCAGCCAGCCTCGGACCAGAAACGTATTAACGGGACATCCTGCCAGCAGAGCGAACGGATAAGCCCATAAGGGTGCGGATCGTAAATCACACATTGACGCAGAAATCCTTTACCTGACTTCACCGAAAAAATGACGCCCGCAGCGTTATTTTTCAGCAGACGTACTTCAGGTTTTCGAAAGGGAAAAAGCATGGCCACTCCTTAGCCGAAAATTCAATTAACCCCCATGTCGAGGGCCACATGCCGGATGCGGCGCGAGCGCCTTATCCGGCATGGGTTTTGGTACAGATTTCCAGGTATGATAAGACGCATCAGGCGATGACCGCACGGATAATCAGCGTTATCCCTTCTATCGCAATCACCTCAACATGCGTACCTGCGCCGAGATCCTCGCTGGCGCTGACAGGCCATGAACTGTCACCGACGCGCATATGACCGCGCCCGTTGACCAGCGGAGATTCCAGCACAAAACGTCGGCCAATAAGCTGCTGCCCGCGCTGGTTTAAATGACTGTCGCTGTGCTTTTGTTCGCGCACCCGCCGCGACAACCATTTCCACCACAGCCAGGCGGCGAGCAGCGTCAGGACGGCAAACATCACCCCTTGCCACTCCCAACCCAGCGGCACCAGCCAGACCACCAGGCCGGTAATCACCGCTGCCACGCCGCTCCACAACAGATAACCATTTCCGCCCAGCATTTCGGCAGCCAGCAGCAACCCGCCGAGACTGAGCCAGAAAATATGTGGGTGAACGACCATTAACTCCATCATGGCTGAGTCCGCTTGTTGGCGCTGTCTTTCACCAGCTCGGCAATCCCGGCTATCGACCCCATCAGGCTGCTGGCCTCTAATGGCATCATCACCACTTTGCTGTTACTGGAAGAACCGATCTGCTGCAACGCTTCGGTGTATTTCTGTGCTACGAAGTAGTTCACTGCCTGAATATCACCAGAGGCGATGGCTTCCGACACCATTTTAGTGGCACGGGCTTCTGCTTCGGCGGAACGTTCACGCGCTTCAGCTTGCAAAAATGCCGACTGACGCTCACCTTCCGCTTTCAGGATTTGCGACTGTTTTTCACCTTCGGCTTTGAGGATTTCCGCCTGACGGATCCCTTCCGCTTCAAGGATGTAAGCGCGTTTGGTACGTTCCGCTTTCATCTGCGCGTTCATCGAAGAGATAAGCTCTGCCGGTGGGCGCACGTCGCGAATTTCAATACGGGTGACTTTAATCCCCCACGGGTTGGTGGCCTCATCGACAATACGCAGCAGGCGTGAGTTGATGCTGTCGCGCTGAGAGAGCATTTCATCAAGTTCCATTGAACCCAACACGGTACGGATGTTAGTCATGGTCAGGTTGATGATCGCCAGCTCCAGATTGCTGACTTCATAAGCCGCGCGCGGGGCATCAATCACCTGAATAAAGCACACGGCGTCGATGGTAACGTTGGCGTTATCTTTCGAGATAACTTCCTGGGAAGGGATATCGAGCACTTGCTCCATCATATTGATCTTGCGACCAATGCGATCCATAAACGGCACCACCAGACTTAGCCCTGGCTGTAACGTTTTGGTATAGCGACCAAAACGTTCTACTGTCCACTGATAGCCCTGTGGCACGATTTTGACGCCCGCGCCAACAATGACCAGCGCGACAAAAATGAGAATCGGGATAAAGATAAGCATCGGAAAAACCTCCTGTTGTACCGTCCATAATCAGCAAAATTGCTGCTTGATTAAACAAATTATACCTGATTACTGAAAGAGAGTTCCCCCTTATTCCTGCGAAGGATAAACTGTTTTTAGTAAAAATCAGAAAAAGGGAACAGCGATGCAGGAAAATAGTCCTTTGCTTCAGCTACAAAACGTAGGATATCTGGCGGGTGATACGAAGATTCTTAATAACATCAATTTTTCGCTACGTGCTGGCGAATTTAAGTTAATTACCGGCCCTTCCGGTTGTGGCAAAAGTACGCTGCTGAAAATTGTTGCTTCATTAATCAGCCCAACCAGCGGAACGTTGCTGTTTGAAGGTGAGGATGTCAGTACACTCAAGCCAGAAATCTACCGCCAGCAAGTATCTTACTGCGCCCAGACGCCGACGCTGTTTGGCGATACGGTATACGATAACCTGATTTTTCCCTGGCAGATCCGTAACCAGCAGCCTGACCCGGCCATTTTTCTCGATTTTCTTGAACGCTTCGCTTTACCGGACAGCATTTTGACGAAGAATATCGCCGAGCTATCTGGTGGTGAAAAACAACGCATCTCATTGATTCGTAACCTGCAATTTATGCCGAAGGTTTTATTGCTCGACGAAATCACCAGTGCGCTGGATGAAAGTAATAAACATAACGTTAATGAGATGATCCACCGTTATGTGCGCGAGCAAAATATTGCCGTGCTGTGGGTGACACACGATAAAGACGAAATTAATCATGCGGATAAAGTGATTACACTGCAACCGCATGCCGGAGAAATGCAGGAAGCACGCTATGAACTCGCATAATATTACTAATGAATCATTAGCACTGGCATTGATGCTGGTGGTGGTGGCAATCTTAATTAGCCATAAAGAAAAACTGGCGCTGGAGAAAGATATTCTCTGGAGCGTCGGGCGCGCGATAATTCAGCTGATTATTGTCGGCTATGTGCTGAAGTATATTTTCAGCGTGGATGATGCCAGCCTGACATTATTGATGGTGTTATTTATCTGCTTTAATGCGGCGTGGAACGCGCAAAAACGCAGTAAATATATTGCTAAAGCTTTTATCTCATCGTTTATTGCCATTACGGTCGGGGCGGGAATTACCCTAGCGGTGCTGATACTCTCAGGGTCGATTGAGTTTATCCCGATGCAAGTGATTCCTATTGCCGGGATGATTGCCGGTAACGCGATGGTCGCGGTAGGGCTGTGTTACAACAATTTAGGGCAACGGGTCATTAGCGAACAACAACAGATTCAGGAGAAACTGAGTCTTGGCGCGACGCCGAAACAGGCTTCAGCGATATTGATTCGCGACAGTATTCGCGCGGCTTTAATTCCGACGGTCGATTCAGCAAAAACGGTTGGCTTAGTGAGTTTACCGGGAATGATGTCCGGGCTGATATTTGCCGGGATTGATCCGGTGAAGGCGATTAAATATCAGATTATGGTGACCTTTATGCTGCTCTCCACCGCCAGCTTGTCGACCATTATTGCCTGCTATTTAACCTATCGTAAGTTTTATAATTCGCGCCACCAGTTGGTGGTGACGCAATTGACGAAGAAATAAATATTGAATTAGCACGGTTTGGTAGGCCGGATAAGGCGTTCACGCCGCATCCGGCGGCTATGCGCGGATGCCTGATGCGACGCTGGCGCGTCTTATCAGGCCTACAAACCAGCACATCGCATTTCAACGGAAAATCAATACAACAACGCATACAGCTGGCGGCGATACTTCGACGCCAGCGCATCACCCGTACCCAGCGCAGCGAGGATCTCCTGGAACGTTTTACGCGTCTGACCGTCTGCGGCGGTGAGATCTTTACGCAGATGCCCAAACAGCAACTCCAGCGCCTCTTCATTACGCCCAACCTGATGCAGTTGCAGTGCCAGTTGCGTCGCCAGGGCGGCATCTTCTGGATTCTCTGCCACCTGCTGTTGCAACTGTTGAATTTCCGGCGTATCAGCCGCCTGCTTCAGCAGTTCAATTTGCGCCACCAGCCCCTGGTAGCGGGTGTCCTGATCCTGCAACGGAATGGTTTTCAGCACGGCTTCTGCATCTTCAGAACGGTTCAGCGCAATCAGCGTTTCTGCCAGCAGCAGGCCGATCTCCCCGTTTTGATTCGACAACTGCCAGGCGTCTTTCAGCAATGGCAGGGCGTCGGTGTAATTACCTTCCTGCATCAGCTGCATCGCCTGCTGCGCTTTCAGTTCTTCTTCGCGCGGCAGCACTTTATCCAGCAGGGCGCGGATCGCCTCTTCCGGTTGCGGCCCCTGGAAGCCGTCTACCGGTTGCCCGTTCTGGAACAGATACACGGTCGGAATCGCGCGCAGACCAAACTGGGCGGCAATCATCTGCTCCGCGTCGCAGTCCAGCTTCGCCAGAATAAATTGCCCGTTGTACTGCGCCGCGAGGCTTTCCAGAATTGGGGTTAACTGCAAACAGTGCTGGCTACGTTCAGACCAAAAATAGAACAGCACCGGTGTGGTCATCGACTGTTCAAGAACCTGTTGCAGGTTAGATTCGTTAATGTTGACAATATTTTCTACGGACATGGAGTCGCTCTCTGTTGTCGATATTTTCTTTGACATGGGGGCTTAAGCGCGCGCTTCAACTCACCCCTGCAATATTTTGTCCATCACGCGCCCCGGCAGCAGGCGCTTGAGCACCATTACCGCCCAGGTCACCAGCGTTACCGGATAGCGCATCTTCGGTTTCTCGCTAATAAAAGCATGGCGCACTTTGTCGACCACCGCTTCCGGCCCCAACGTAAAGCGGGCGGCGATGCCGGGATTTTCGACCGGTTTATCGCTTTGTGTCTGGTTGACGTTGTCGGTGAAGCGAGTACGAATGGGACCAGGTTCGATCAGGCTGACTTTAATTCCGCTGTGGCGCAGCTCCATGCGCAGTGCGTCTGACCACGCCTCCAGCGCATATTTACTGGCCGCGTAAGCGCCTCGACCCGGTGTGGAGATTAATCCCATCACCGATGAGGTCATCACAATACGCCCTTCACCGTGCGGTAACATAGCGGGTAACAGGCGCATGGTGAGCTGGTGTGCGCCGAAAAAGTTGGCAGAAAACTGCTGTTCCATCTGCGTACGGCTGATGGTGGAAAGGGGGCCATACATGCCGAATCCGGCATTGTTAAAGATCCCATACAGACAATTATCGGTCAGAGCGATCACTTCGTCGGCTGCGCGATCAACACATTCTGGCGAATCCAGATCGATCAACACGCCGGTGAATCCCATATTGTTCATGCGCTCAACATCATCCGGTTTCCGGCAACCTGCCAGCACATGAAAACCCTGGCGTTTTAATTCGAGCGCGCTTTCCAGGCCAATACCACTGGAACATCCGGTAATTAAGACCGATTTTTGCATAACTTTACCTGTCAGGATCTCCGTTGCTTTATGAGTCATGATTTACTAAAGGCTGCAACTGCTTCGCCATCCAGTCGGCAATAAACGGCTGGGCGTCGCGGTTGGGATGAATACCGTCATCCTGCATCCATTGTGGCTTGAGGTAGACCTCTTCCATAAAAAAGGGCAGCAGCGGAACATCAAACTCTTTGGCGAGTTTGGGGTAAATGGCGCTAAAGGCTTCATTATAACGGCGACCATAGTTTGCAGGCAGACGTATTTGCATTAACAATGGTTCAGCGTTGGCGGCTTTGACATCCTGCAAAATCTGGCGCAGCGTTTGCTCGGTTTGCTGTGGCTGAAAACCACGCAAACCATCATTGCCGCCCAGTTCTACCAGCACCCAGCGCGGCTGATGCTGTTTCAGCAGAGCCGGAAGGCGCGCCAGCCCTTGTTGCGAGGTGTCGCCGCTGATGCTGGCATTGACTACCGACGTTTTACTCTGCCACTTATCATTCAACAAGGCAGGCCAGGCCGCGCTGGCAGACATTCGATACCCGGCGCTCAGGCTATCACCCAGAATCAATAACGTGTCCGCTGCGGCGGCACGGAAGGTTAACAGGACCAGGAACAGGAAGGGCAAATGCCAGCGGAAAACATTGTTGAAGTTCATCATCTTAAGAAGTCCGTCGGTCAGGGGGAGCATGAACTCTCCATCCTCACCGGAGTTGAGCTGGTTGTCAAACGTGGCGAGACCATCGCGCTGGTGGGCGAGTCGGGATCGGGTAAGTCAACCTTGCTGGCGATCCTCGCCGGGCTGGATGACGGCAGCAGTGGCGAAGTAAGTCTTGTGGGACAACCGCTACATAATATGGACGAAGAAGCGCGGGCAAAGTTACGCGCGAAGCACGTAGGTTTTGTTTTTCAGTCATTTATGTTAATTCCTACCCTTAACGCGCTGGAAAACGTCGAGCTTCCGGCGCTGCTGCGCGGTGAAAGTAGCGTGGAAAGTCGTAACGGGGCGAAAGCCTTGCTCGAACAGTTAGGGCTGGGTAAACGTCTTGATCATCTTCCGGCACAGCTTTCCGGCGGCGAACAGCAACGAGTGGCGCTGGCGCGAGCCTTTAATGGTCGACCTGATGTGCTGTTTGCCGACGAACCCACCGGCAACCTTGACCGCCAGACGGGCGATAAAATTGCCGATCTGCTTTTTTCCCTCAACCGTGAGCATGGCACCACGTTGATTATGGTGACCCATGACCTGCAACTGGCGGCACGCTGTGACCGCTGCTTACGGCTGGTGAACGGGCAGTTGCAGGAGGAAGCATGATTGCACGTTGGTTCTGGCGCGAATGGCGCTCGCCGTCGCTATTAATTGTCTGGCTGGCGCTTAGCCTGGCGGTGGCCTGTGTGCTGGCGCTGGGCAATATCAGCGATCGCATGGAGAAGGGCTTAAGCCAGCAAAGCCGTGAGTTTATGGCGGGCGATCGGGCGTTGCGCAGTTCGCGCGAAGTGCCGCAAGCGTGGCTGGAGGAAGCGCAAAAGCGCGGCCTGAAAGTCGGCAAGCAGCTGACTTTCGCCACCATGACCTTTGCAGGCGACACGCCGCAACTGGCGAACGTCAAAGCGGTGGATGATATCTACCCGATGTATGGCGATCTGCAAACCAATCCCCCTGGCCTGAAACCACAGGCGGGCAGCGTATTGCTGGCCCCACGCCTGATGGCATTGCTTAACCTGAAAACGGGCGACACCATTGACGTGGGCGATACCACCTTGCGGATTGCCGGAGAAGTGATTCAGGAACCGGATTCCGGTTTTAACCCCTTCCAGATGGCTCCGCGTCTGATGATGAATCTGGCGGATGTTGATAAAACCGGAGCCGTGCAGCCGGGGAGTCGGGTCACCTGGCGCTATAAATTCGGCGGCAGCGAGAACCAGCTCGACGGCTATGAGAAATGGTTGTTACCCCAGCTTAAACCCGAACAACGCTGGTACGGTCTGGAACAGGACGAAGGCGCGCTGGGGCGCTCAATGGAACGCTCGCAACAGTTCCTGCTGCTTTCGGCGCTTCTGACCTTGCTGCTGGCAGTGGCAGCGGTGGCGGTGGCGATGAATCATTACTGTCGCAGTCGCTATGATCTGGTGGCGATCCTCAAAACGCTGGGAGCAGGGCGAGCGCAATTGCGTAAGTTAATTGTCGGTCAGTGGTTGATGGTGCTGGTACTTTCAGCCGTTACCGGCGGGGCTATAGGTCTGTTGTTCGAAAGCGTGTTGATGGTGCTGCTCAAACCTGTTCTGCCCGCCGCACTACCGTCTGCCAGCCTCTGGCCGTGGCTGTGGGCGCTCGGCACCATGACCGTCATCTCGCTGCTGGTGGGGCTGCGACCATACCGCCTGTTGTTGGCAACGCAGCCTTTACGCGTGTTACGTAATGATGTGGTTGCAAACGTCTGGCCGCTGAAGTTTTATCTGCCGATTGTCAGTGTGGTGGTTGTGCTAATGCTCGCCGGACTGATGGGCGGCAGTATGCTGCTCTGGGCGGTGCTGGCGGGCGCGGTAGTACTGGCTTTGCTGTGCGGTGTCCTGGGCTGGATGCTGCTGAATGTACTTCGCCGCATGACGCTGAAATCGCTACCTCTGCGCCTGGCGGTTAGCCGCCTGTTACGTCAGCCGTGGTCAACGTTAAGCCAGCTTTCGGCATTTTCGCTCTCCTTTATGCTGCTGGCACTGTTGCTGGTGTTGCGTGGCGATCTGCTCGACCGCTGGCAACAGCAGCTACCGCCAGAAAGCCCGAACTACTTTTTAATCAACATCGCCACAGAACAGGTTACTCCGCTAAAAGCGTTCCTCGCGGAACATCACATAGTCCCGGAATCGTTTTATCCGGTAGTGCGGGCGCGGTTGACGGCGATTAACGATAAGCCGACAGAAGGCAATGAAGATGAGGCGCTCAATCGCGAACTCAATCTCACCTGGCAAAATACGCGGCCCGATCATAATCCGATTGTCGCCGGTAACTGGCCGCCAAAAGCCGATGAAGTATCGATGGAAGAGGGGCTGGCGAAACGCTTAAACGTTGCCCTCGGCGATACCGTGACTTTTATGGGCGATACCCAGGAGTTCCGCGCTAAAGTGACCAGCCTGCGCAAAGTGGACTGGGAAAGTCTGCGGCCTAATTTCTATTTTATTTTTCCTGAAGGGGCGCTGGACGGGCAGCCGCAGAGCTGGCTTACCAGTTTCCGCTGGGAGAACGGCAACGGCATGCTGACGCAGCTCAACCGCCAGTTCCCGACCATTAGCCTGTTAGATATTGGTGCGATTTTAAAACAGGTCGGTCAGGTGCTGGAGCAGGTAAGTCGGGCGCTGGAAGTGATGGTGGTGCTGGTCACCGCCTGCGGTATGTTGCTGTTGCTGGCACAGGTGCAGGTGGGAATGCGTCAGCGTCATCAGGAGCTGGTGGTGTGGCGCACACTCGGTGCGGGCAAAAAACTGCTGCGCACGACATTGTGGTGTGAGTTCGCCATGCTCGGGTTTGTCTCCGGCCTGGTGGCCGCAATCGGTGCGGAAACGGCACTGGCGGTACTGCAATCGAAAGTGTTTGATTTCCCGTGGGAGCCAGACTGGCGATTGTGGATTGTGCTGCCTTGTAGCGGTGCACTGCTGCTGTCGCTTTTCGGCGGCTGGTTGGGTGCGCGACTGGTTAAGGGTAAGGCGCTGTTCAGGCAGTTTGCGGGGTGATGACAGGTGTTAGATTGCCTGATGCGCTAAGTCTTATCTGGCCTACGAAGATCGTGCAATATATTGATTTTGCAAGATTGTGTAGGCCAGATAAGCGTTCAAGCCGCATCCGGCAAAAACTATCAAGAATTGAGAAATAACATTCAATGAGGCCAGGTCCTGTCTTTTATCATACTTTTATTTCAGAGTTAGAAACGATACTCTCCTTTTCTTGCGAGTATAAAAAGGAGGATTAAATGAGTGTTAATTTTAAAGAGTGGGAGTTTTTTATAGATGGTACTGATCCAGGTTGGGTTATTTCAAATGCTGGTACAGATGAGGAACCTGAGTATTTATTCATCAATGAACTTACCGGACATGTTCTAATAGTAGATGTAGGGGATAAAGAGTATTATCAATTAATTAATGGTATGATTGAAAGAGGAATGAAAGTCGTTAAGGTAGAATATTAACCGCTATGCGCTGTGATGTTTGCTTTGTAGTTAAAATATATTTATTTTTTTGATGAGCATGAAATGCAAAATTTCAAATCAACTTTAGAAACGTATTATGATTGCTAATAAATCTCTGGGCGGGTTTCATTTACATTTTGAGAAAGATGATGCTCATGAGATGGTTTGTGCTCTTTATAGTTTATTGGAGACGGGAGCAAGCAAACCTATCAGACTGGAAAACATATCACCTGTAGCGTATAAAAATTTACTACTTTTACAATCGTCCAATGAAGATGATGTCCTGATACAGGACTCACTAGTAATAAAATTATACTTGTCGCTTGATTCAATAGATTTCGCCCTAAGCAAACTATCTTTATTTTTGACTGATGGTCATTTTTCTTCCCCTGAGTTTTGTGAATGTATGTTTAACAGTACAATCATCTCTTTGTATTTTATGGGAAGGGAGGTTTAGTAGAGGTTTACAAGGGGGAGATGTTGATGTGGAATAAATTAAGGTAATATAATGTCGAATTATGATTTATTGAAAGCATGGTGCGTTTGCCCTCGATGTGGAACGTCAGGACAGTGTGAAATTGAGATGTTTGTGCCATCTGGAAATTTAATACATTACAATCCTGGCGATAAACTTATTAATATAACCAGAAATAAACTTAAGGACGATTTTATCTCTGAAGGATATTGTGAATGTCTTTATTGTGGTAAAGACTTTTTTGTTGATATCTGGATAAAGGATAATATTATAACGTCTGTAACTGTTAACTCAAAAGGTGGATATATCTCGTGATTTATATCTCATCACATTTTTAGTAGAAGACTATTTTGGTGAGACGCATCTCGACTTTTTTTTGCAATATAGTGTCTTGAAAATGGAATTCCTGTTCACGAAACATATTCTGACTCGGAGGTGTATGGACTATTAAAAAATTCTGTTGAGTCAAAGGATTTCAGACAAAAATAGGAGGCTAATTATCCACGATAATAAAATTTTTGCTATTTGAGAATATACATATGATGAGGCCTGATGACAGAAGAATGGATGGATCGTGACGTGTTTGTATTGATTGTGAAATTATAGATGAATACCATCTGCCTTATAAAGTAAATTGAGGAAAATCAGAATATGTTAAGTGATACGTTAATACAATTCATAAATATACATAATAAATTATGGCATGACATAAGAGATTATAACGTAAAGCAAAATGGATTTAACCAGAGTTTATCTCCTGAAGATATTTCAATGCTGGAGTTTTTAGTAAAGAGTAAAATATTTCATTTAAAAGCTTACGAAATTCTTTTGCATGTTGCCCCAGACAATGCAATCGATTTGTTAAAAACACGCTACCTTTCCCTTGATCTTTCTAATAACGCAAAAGACCATGTGGCAGATCTTGAAATTATGCTATCTGATGTAAAAGAAACCCTCGGTAAACACAAGCTTGAAGAGATATTAAATTGTGTAGAATTTTTATTAATCAATAAAAAGAATCAGCGAGTAATAGATGCTATAGATTTTGCTCAGAGCAATGATTGAAATTAAAGAAGAGCAGCAATTGTTTGATTTATGAGAAAGAAAACCTTAAACCGGATGGTGACATCACACATCCGGCTAAACAACCTTTATGAAGCAGGAATTATTCCGCCCATCACTGAGCCTTCACCCACTCCGCCACTTCCGCCCACTCACCGCGAAAGACAACTTTTTCCGCTTTTTTCTCAAGCTGATAGCGATACATCGGGTCGTAATATTCTTCAAGCAGCGGCACCAGCCAGGCCAGATGACCGTCGGTGCTGCCGGTGGTGAGTTGCGTTGTCAGCGCAGCATCCAGCCTTGCAGCCAGTTCGTTATATCGCTGTAACCCCAGCCGACGCTTAATCGCCGAAAGTCCGTGATGCAAGTATTCGCAATACTCCTGCCAGCCCTGTTCGTCGCCGTACGCATGGGTAAAATCATGATGCATACGCAAGAAATACTCTTCGTTCAGGCGTTCAAGACGGATCTCAAACGGATCTTCTACCACCGCAATCGCCGCCTGAGTCATTCGCTCGCGCAGGCATTCCGGCAGGTGATTCGAACCGATCATCCGGCTTTCATCTTCCAGCACCCACAGGTGCAAATCCTGACGGGCATCGGTTTTTAGCATTTCGGCAGCCAGCAGATTTTCAAAACTCGCCTGGCTAAGTTGCGGTTGCAACGTGCGACCAAACGCCGAACCGCGATGACGCGCCAGCCCTTCCAGATCAACACCGTTCGGCTGTTGTTGCACTAACAGCGTTTTACCGCAGCCGGTACAACCGCCAATCAGCACTATCGGTTTTTGTGCCAGTTCAATAGTCGCCTGAATCGCCGTCTGGCGCAGTGCCTTATAACCGCCTTCCACCAGCGGATAATCAATCCCCGCTTCATGCAGCCAGCGTTGCACAATGTGCGAACGTTGACCGCCACGGGCGCAGCAGAGAATACCTTGCGGGTTTTGCAGGCATGCTGCCCGCCAGGCGTCCATGCGCTGCTGACGAATTTCACCCGCCACCAGTTTATGCCCCAGCGCCAGCGCCGCGTCTGACCCTTGCTGTTTATAGCAGGTGCCAACGGCGGCGCGTTCATCGTTATTCATTAACGGCAGGTTGATAGCGGCGGGCATTGCGCCTTGCTCAAACTCGATGGGGGCGCGAACATCAATAATGGGCGTATCAGCAATCAGCAGGGCACGATAGTCCTGTTCCGTGTGTCTCTCTTGCATAGTTAAAAGTGAACCTCAAATCAGCTTGCGCGCTATTTTACGCGCCAACGCGCAAGGAAACTTGATTTTTAACTGCGTGGGTTGCCGAAAATTTCTAAAAATCCGCTGATTTCCGGCCTGCGCTGAGTAAACAAGGTCACAATATCTTCTACCGCTTTGCCACTGCCAAATTTGCGCCATGCTAGACTCAATGGCGAAGGAGGGCGCATCGTTGGGATTACCCGGCTGACCAGTTGTTGATTATCGATCATTGACTGGCAAAGTGATTTTGGCAAAAAACCAATGCCAACGCCCGCCAGATGGGCGGCGATTTTCGTTTCCATATCGGGAACAATAATCTCTTTTTGCCCCGGCAAACGCCAGGCGACGCGCTTGGTTAAGGTGCGGGCGCTGTCTTCAATATTAACCGCCGGAAAGCGCCGCAACTGCGCTTCTGTTAGCGGCTCTTCAACTTTCGCCAGCGGATGATCCGCCGCCATGACAAAGCGCCATTGCACCGATCCTAAGGGATCAAGACTAAAGGTATTTGCCAGCGCCTCGGTTCCCGTGACGCCGATAGCCAGTGAAAAACCTTCGTACAATAGCGAGTCCCAGACGCCCATATAGATTTGTCGGGAGATGTGAAACTGGGTAAAGGGGTAACGTTCATTCAGCCACGCCAGCAGCTGGGCGACGGCCTGGGGGTTGTAGAGCAGGTTGTTGATGACAATATTCACCTGGCGTTCCACGCCATCATTCACCTGTTGCAGCTCGCTGGGCATACTTTCCAGCCAGCTCAGCCAGTCTCTGGCCTGAGAAAGTAGATGCTCGCCAGCCGCTGTCAACGTCACGCTGCGAGTCGTGCGGAAAAACAGCGCCACTCCGGTATTCTCTTCCAGAAGTTTAATGCGATAGCTGATCGTCGCCGTGGTTTTACATAGTCGTTCTGCCGCTTTTGAAAAACTTCCTGTTTCAGCAACCGCAATGAAAGTCCGCAAAGTTTCTGGATCGAACATCTTCAGGTATCCCCTTTTAAATCCGCAGGTTGCGTGATTTTCCTGTCCTTTGATTTACCTGTATTTTCACATGATAACCCTGTGTGATTTGTGGGCTAAATCTAGTTTTGGAAAAATATTCCAACTTTTGTGTTGATGTTGTTCTCTTAAGGTTTTAGATTGCCTGTTATTGAACCACATTGTCCGGTCGGCGGTGGTTGAACGGAATTATGTTACAAGGACAAAAAGATGAAACTTCAGGTATTACCGTTAAGTCAGGAAGCCTTCAGTGTTTATGGCGACGTAATAGAAACGCAGCAACGGGATTTTTTCCATATTAACAATGGCCTGGTGGAGCGTTACCACGATTTGGCGCTGGTTGAGATTCTTGAGCAAGACCGTACGCTTATCAGCATTAACCGCGCGCAACCGGCCAATCTGCCGCTGACCATTCACGAACTCGAACGTCATCCGCTGGGCACTCAGGCCTTTATTCCGATGAAAGGGGAAGTGTTTGTGGTGGTCGTGGCGTTAGGTGACGACAAACCAGACCTGTCAACCCTGCGGGCGTTTATTACCAACGGCGAACAGGGAGTGAATTACCATCGTAACGTCTGGCATCACCCACTTTTTGCCTGGCAGCGCGTCACCGATTTTCTGACCATCGATCGCGGCGGCAGTGACAACTGTGATGTTGAAAGTATTCCTGAACAGGAACTCTGTTTTGCGTGACGCCTGCAACCGACTTGCATAAGATAAATTAATTGTTCATTGTTTATGCTCACTTGTAGGTCGGAGTTAACGTAGGTATGACGGAAGTTAGACGGCGCGGCAGGCCAGGACAGGCGGAGCCTGTGGCACAGAAGGGCGCACAGGCGTTAGAGCGGGGAATTGCGATTCTGCAATATCTGGAAAAAAGTGGGGGAAGTTCGTCGGTTAGCGATATTTCTCTCAATCTGGATTTGCCGCTCTCCACGACCTTTCGCTTGCTGAAGGTTTTACAGGCAGCGGATTTTGTCTATCAGGACAGTCAGTTAGGCTGGTGGCATATAGGATTAGGTGTCTTTAACGTCGGTGCGGCGTACATCCATAACCGCGATGTCCTCTCCGTCGCCGGGCCGTTTATGCGCCGCCTGATGTTACTTTCCGGCGAAACGGTCAATGTCGCGATCCGTAACGGCAATGAAGCAGTATTAATTGGTCAGTTAGAGTGTAAATCGATGGTCAGGATGTGTGCGCCACTGGGCAGTCGTCTGCCGCTGCATGCTTCCGGTGCGGGCAAGGCGCTGCTTTATCCGCTGGCGGAAGAGGAGTTGATGAGCATCATTCTGCAAACCGGTTTGCAGCAGTTTACGCCAACTACGCTTGTGGATATGCCCACCTTGCTGAAGGACCTGGAACAAGCGCGTGAACTGGGCTATACCGTAGATAAAGAAGAGCATGTTGTAGGTCTGAATTGCATAGCTTCAGCAATTTACGATGATGTAGGTAGCGTTGTTGCCGCTATCTCCATCTCCGGGCCTTCATCAAGACTGACAGAAGATCGTTTTGTCAGTCAGGGTGAGCTGGTCAGAGACACCGCCCGCGATATCAGCACGGCGTTGGGACTGAAAGCACATCCATAGTGTCTGTCGCATCCCGCTCTGCGGAGCGGGTTTTTTTGACAAAATTTGAAAGTTGGAAAATTTTTCCAATTAATAGAGGTAGGAATAAAATGGCAAAAATGAGAGCCGTTGACGCGGCAATGTATGTGCTGGAGAAAGAAGGTATTACCACCGCCTTCGGCGTTCCGGGAGCTGCAATCAATCCGTTCTACTCAGCGATGCGTAAGCACGGCGGTATTCGTCACATTCTGGCGCGTCATGTGGAAGGTGCTTCGCACATGGCGGAAGGTTATACCCGCGCAACGGCAGGGAATATCGGCGTATGTCTGGGGACTTCCGGTCCAGCGGGCACGGACATGATCACCGCGCTCTATTCCGCTTCTGCTGATTCCATTCCTATTTTGTGCATCACTGGTCAGGCACCGCGTGCTCGTCTGCATAAAGAAGATTTTCAGGCCGTAGATATTGAAGCAATTGCTAAACCGGTCAGCAAAATGGCGGTTACAGTTCGTGAAGCGGCGCTGGTGCCTCGCGTGCTGCAACAGGCATTTCACCTGATGCGTTCTGGTCGTCCGGGTCCGGTACTGGTGGATTTACCGTTCGACGTTCAGGTGGCGGAAATCGAGTTTGATCCTGACATGTACGAACCGCTGCCGGTCTATAAACCTGCTGCCAGCCGTATGCAGATTGAAAAAGCGGTCGAAATGTTAATCCAGGCTGAACGTCCGGTGATTGTTGCCGGGGGCGGGGTCATCAATGCTGACGCAGCTGCACTGTTACAACAGTTCGCTGAACTGACCAGCGTTCCGGTGATCCCAACGCTGATGGGCTGGGGCTGTATCCCGGACGATCATGAACTGATGGCCGGGATGGTGGGTCTGCAAACCGCGCATCGTTACGGTAACGCAACGCTGCTGGCGTCCGACCTGGTGTTTGGTATCGGTAACCGTTTCGCCAATCGTCATACCGGTTCGGTAGAGAAATACACCGAAGGGCGCAAAATCGTTCATATCGATATTGAGCCGACGCAAATTGGTCGCGTGCTGTGTCCGGATCTCGGCATTGTCTCTGATGCTAAAGCGGCGCTGACACTGCTGGTTGAAGTGGCGCAGGAGATGCAAAAAGCGGGTCGTCTGCCGTGTCGTAAAGAATGGGTCGCCGACTGCCAGCAGCGCAAACGCACTTTGCTGCGCAAAACCCACTTCGACAATGTGCCGGTGAAACCGCAGCGCGTGTATGAAGAGATGAACAAAGCCTTTGGTCGCGATGTTTGTTATGTCACTACCATTGGTCTGTCACAAATCGCTGCGGCACAAATGCTGCATGTCTTTAAAGACCGCCACTGGATCAACTGTGGACAGGCAGGCCCGCTGGGCTGGACGATTCCGGCGGCGCTGGGGGTTTGTGCCGCTGATCCAGAGCGCAATGTGGTGGCGATTTCCGGTGACTTCGACTTCCAGTTCCTGATTGAAGAGTTAGCCGTTGGCGCGCAGTTCAACATTCCGTACATCCATGTGCTGGTCAATAACGCCTATCTCGGCCTGATTCGTCAGTCGCAACGCGCCTTTGATATGGATTACTGCGTACAGCTCGCATTCGAAAATATTAACTCCAGCGAAGTGAACGGTTACGGCGTCGACCACGTAAAAGTAGCGGAAGGTTTAGGTTGTAAAGCGATTCGTGTCTTCAAACCGGAAGATATTGCACCGGCCTTTGAACAGGCGAAAGCCTTAATGGCGCAATATCGGGTACCGGTAGTCGTGGAAGTTATTCTCGAGCGTGTGACCAATATTTCGATGGGCAGCGAACTGGATAACGTCATGGAATTTGAAGATATCGCCGATAACGCAGCGGACGCACCGACTGAAACCTGCTTCATGCACTATGAATAAGGGAGATAAATAATGTTACGTTTCTCTGCTAATTTATCGATGTTATTTGGTGAATATGATTTTCTCGCCCGTTTTGAGAAAGCTGCGCAGTGTGGTTTTCGCGGCGTTGAATTTATGTTCCCTTATGACTACGACATTGAAGAATTAAAACAGGTGCTGGCGAGTAATAAACTCGAACATACGCTGCACAATTTACCGGCAGGTGACTGGGCGGCGGGCGAGCGGGGTATTGCTTGTATTCCTGGCCGTGAAGAAGAGTTTCGGGATGGCGTAGCAGCAGCGATTCGTTATGCTCGTGCGCTGGGTAATAAAAAAATTAACTGTCTGGTCGGTAAAACGCCGGCTGGTTTCAGCAGTGAACAGATTCACGCAACGCTTGTAGAAAACCTGCGTTATGCCGCGAATATGCTGATGAAAGAAGATATTTTATTACTGATTGAACCTATCAACCATTTTGATATTCCTGGTTTCCATCTCACCGGAACTCAACAGGCGCTGAAATTGATTGATGATGTTGGTTGCTGCAATTTGAAAATTCAGTATGACATTTATCATATGCAGCGGATGGAAGGTGAATTAACCAACACTATGACTCAATGGGCCGATAAAATTGGCCACCTGCAAATTGCCGATAATCCGCATCGCGGCGAACCGGGAACCGGAGAAATTAATTATGAGTATCTCTTTACGGTAATTGAAAATTCTGACTACAACGGTTGGGTTGGGTGTGAATATAAACCCCAAACCACCACGGAAGCCGGTTTACACTGGATGGATCCGTACCGTTAAAACGTAACGCTGTTCAGGCAATGCTTTTTTAGGCCGCTAAGTTGGCAGGGGATCGTGTTGTCTGAATTCAGGAAAAGCGAAATTTAATAGAGGTTAATTATGAAACTGGGATTTATTGGCTTAGGCATTATGGGTACACCGATGGCCATTAATCTGGCGCGTGCCGGTCATCAACTGCATGTCACAACCATTGGTCCGGTTGTTGATGAATTACTGTCACTGGGTGCCGTCAGTGTTGAAACTGCGCGCCAGGTAACGGAAGCATCGGACATCATTTTTATTATGGTGCCGGATACGCCACAGGTTGAAGAAGTTCTGTTTGGTGAAAATGGTTGTGCAAAAACGTCGCTCCAGGGCAAAACCATTGTTGATATGAGCTCCATTTCCCCGATCGAAACTAAACGTTTCGCTCGTCAGGTGAATGAACTGGGCGGCGATTATCTCGATGCGCCCGTCTCCGGCGGTGAAATCGGCGCGCGTGAAGGGACGTTGTCGATTATGGTTGGCGGCGACGAAGCGGTATTTGAACGTGTTAAACCGCTGTTTGAATTGCTCGGTAAAAATATCACCCTCGTGGGCGGTAACGGCGACGGCCAGACCTGCAAAGTGGCAAATCAGATTATCGTGGCGCTCAATATTGAAGCGGTTTCTGAAGCCCTGCTGTTTGCTTCAAAAGCCGGAGCGGATCCGGTACGGGTGCGGCAGGCGCTGATGGGCGGCTTTGCTTCCTCACGTATTCTGGAAGTTCACGGTGAGCGCATGATTAAACGCACCTTTAATCCAGGTTTTAAAATTGCGCTGCACCAGAAAGATCTCAACCTGGCACTGCAAAGTGCGAAAGCACTGGCGCTGAACCTGCCAAACACCGCGACCTGCCAGGAGTTATTTAATACCTGTGCGGCAAACGGTGGCAGCCAGTTGGATCACTCTGCGTTAGTGCAGGCGCTGGAATTAATGGCTAACCATAAACTGGCCTGATACCCGCAATAAAAATGGCCGATATCAGAAAATGAATCGGCCAGCAATATTAAAAAAAGAAAGCAGCCAAAGATGTTGCTTCAGTATTAAAAATAATATTTTTATTTTATTTGTTCCTCATAGCTAGATTAAAAAGACGTTATTCGATACGTGAAATTAAGAGGGATTTATGGAACATCAGAGAAAACTATTCCAGCAACGCGGCTATAGCGAAGATCTATTGCCGAAAACGCAAAGCCAGCGGACCTGGAAAACATTTAACTATTTTACCTTATGGATGGGTTCGGTTCATAACGTTCCCAATTATGTGATGGTCGGCGGCTTTTTTATTCTCGGCTTGTCTACCTTTAGTATTATGCTGGCAATTATCCTCAGCGCCTTTTTCATTGCCGCGGTAATGGTATTAAACGGTGCTGCGGGCAGTAAATACGGAGTGCCTTTTGCCATGATCCTGCGTGCTTCTTATGGCGTACGTGGTGCACTGTTTCCCGGATTATTAAGAGGCGGGATTGCTGCCATTATGTGGTTTGGCCTGCAATGTTACGCCGGATCGCTGGCCTGCTTGATCCTGATTGGCAAAATCTGGCCGGGATTTTTAACTCTCGGTGGTGATTTTACCCTGTTAGGGCTTTCTCTACCGGGCTTAATCACTTTCTTACTCTTCTGGCTGGTGAACGTCGGAATCGGTTTCGGTGGTGGCAAAGTTTTAAATAAATTCACCGCCATTCTTAACCCGTGTATCTATGTTGTCTTCGGCGGTATGGCGATTTGGGCGATTTCGCTGGTCGGGATCGGTCCAATCTTTGACTACATTCCGAGCGGTATTCAGAAAGCAGAAAACGGTGGCTTCCTGTTCCTGGTGGTGATTAACGCGGTAGTTGCGGTCTGGGCGGCACCGGCGGTGAGCGCATCCGACTTTACGCAAAACGCCCACTCGTTTCGTGAGCAGGCGCTGGGGCAAACGCTGGGTTTAGTTGTGGCCTATATTCTGTTTGCGGTCGCCGGGGTATGTATTATTGCCGGAGCCAGTATTCACTACGGCGCTGACACCTGGAACGTGCTGGATATTGTTCAGCGTTGGGATAGCCTGTTTGCCTCGTTCTTTGCGGTACTGGTTATTCTGATGACGACTATCTCCACTAACGCCACCGGTAATATTATTCCGGCTGGTTATCAGATAGCCGCTATTGCACCGACGAAACTGACCTATAAAAACGGCGTACTGATTGCCAGTATTATCAGTTTGCTGATCTGTCCGTGGAAATTAATGGAAAATCAGGACAGCATTTATCTGTTCCTCGATATTATCGGCGGAATGCTGGGTCCAGTAATTGGTGTGATGATGGCGCATTATTTTGTGGTGATGCGCGGACAAATTAATCTTGATGAACTGTATACCGCAGCAGGGGATTTCAAATATTACGATAACGGCTTTAACCTTACCGCGTTCTCAGTAACTTTGGTCGCCGTTATTTTATCTCTCGGTGGTAAATTTATTCCGTTCATGGAGCCTTTATCACGCGTTTCATGGTTTGTCGGCGTTATTGTCGCCTTTGCGGCCTACGCCTTATTAAAGAAACGTACTGCAGCAGAAAAAACAGGAGAACAAAAAGTCACAGGTTAATTAATCCCGATATTGAACATTGAGTTAAAAAACCAATCTGTATTTTACAAGGAGTTTGTTATGTCTTTTGATTTAATCATTAAAAACGGCACCGTTATTTTAGAAAACGAAGCTCGCGTTGTAGATATCGCCGTTAAAGGCGGAAAAATTGCTGCTATCGGTCAGGATCTGGGCGATGCAATAGAAGTTATGGATGCGTCTGGTCTGGTGGTTTCGCCAGGCATGGTTGATGCGCACACCCATATTTCTGAACCGGGTCGTAGCCACTGGGAAGGTTATGAAACGGGTACTCGCGCAGCGGCAAAAGGTGGTATCACCACCATGATCGAAATGCCGCTCAACCAGCTGCCTGCAACGGTTGACCGCGCATCGATTGAACTGAAGTTTGATGCCGCTAAAGGCAAGCTGACTATCGATGCGGCGCAACTCGGTGGCCTGGTGTCTTACAACATCGACCGTCTGCATGAGCTGGATGAAGTGGGCGTTGTCGGCTTCAAATGCTTCGTTGCAACCTGTGGCGATCGCGGTATCGACAACGACTTCCGTGACGTAAACGACTGGCAGTTTTTCAAAGGCGCACAGAAGCTGGGCGAACTGGGTCAGCCAGTGCTGGTGCACTGCGAAAACGCGCTGATCTGTGACGAACTGGGCGAAGAAGCGAAACGTGAAGGTCGCGTAACCGCACATGACTATGTGGCTTCGCGTCCGGTATTTACCGAAGTGGAAGCGATTCGCCGCGTACTGTACCTGGCGAAAGTCGCCGGTTGCCGTCTGCACGTTTGCCACATCAGCAGCCCGGAAGGTGTTGAAGAGGTGACTCGTGCGCGTCAGGAAGGCCAGGACGTTACCTGTGAATCCTGCCCGCATTACTTTGTACTGGATACCGATCAGTTCGAAGAAATCGGTACTCTGGCGAAGTGTTCACCACCGATCCGCGATCTGGAAAACCAGAAAGGCATGTGGGAAAAACTGTTTAACGGTGAAATCGACTGCCTGGTTTCCGACCACTCTCCATGCCCGCCGGAAATGAAAGCAGGCAACATCATGAAAGCATGGGGCGGTATCGCCGGTCTGCAAAGCTGCATGGACGTGATGTTCGATGAAGCAGTACAGAAACGTGGTATGTCTCTGCCGATGTTCGGCAAATTAATGGCGACTAACGCAGCAGATATTTTCGGTTTGCAGCAAAAAGGCCGGATCGCCCCAGGAAAAGATGCCGACTTCGTCTTCATTCAGCCGAATAGCAGCTATGTTCTTACCAATGACGATCTGGAATATCGCCACAAAGTCAGCCCGTATGTTGGCCGTACCATTGGCGCGCGTATCACGAAAACCCTCTTACGGGGTGATGTGATTTACGACATCGAACAGGGTTTCCCTGTTGCGCCGAAAGGTCAATTTATCCTTAAACATCAGCAGTAATCTGGCCCCTGCAATGCCCGTCCTTGCGGCGGGCATTCTCCGGTTAAGGTGTGTTTATGTTCAATTTTGCAGTGAGCCGTGAAAGCCTGTTATCAGGATTTCAGTGGTTTTTCTTTATTTTTTGCAACACGGTTGTGGTTCCTCCTACGCTACTTTCGGCTTTTCAGTTGCCGCAAAGTAGCCTGCTTACGCTCACGCAATATGCTTTTCTTGCTACCGCGCTGGCCTGTTTCGCTCAGGCGTTCTGCGGTCATCGTCGCGCTATTATGGAAGGTCCGGGCGGCCTGTGGTGGGGAACCATCCTTACTATCACCCTTGGCGAAGCATCGCGCGGGACCCCGATCAACGATATCGCTACCAGTCTGGCGGTGGGGATTGCGATTTCTGGCGTGCTGACGATGTTGATTGGTTTTAGCGGATTAGGTCATCGCCTGGCGCGGTTATTTACGCCGTCTGTGATGGTCTTGTTTATGTTGATGCTGGGCGCGCAGCTGACCACTATCTTTTTCAAAGGTATGCTCGGCCTGCCGTTTGGCATAGCCGACCCGAATTTTAAAATTCAGTTACCGCCGTTCGCGCTCTCGGTCGCGGTGATGTGCCTGGTACTGGCAATGATTATTTTTCTGCCGCAACGTTTTGCCCGTTACGGCTTACTGGTTGGTACGATAACCGGCTGGTTGTTGTGGTACTTTTGCTTTCCTTCTTCGCACTCGCTTTCCGGTGAGTTGCACTGGCAGTGGTTCCCGCTTGGCAGTGGCGGTGCTTTGTTGCCGGGGATTATTCTGACGGCGGTGATTACAGGTCTGGTAAATATCAGCAATACCTACGGTGCGATTCGTGGCACGGATGTTTTTTATCCGCAACAGGGCGCGGGGAATACGCGTTATCGTCGCAGCTTTGTGGCGACCGGATTTATGACGCTGATAACCGTGCCGCTGGCGGTAATTCCATTTTCACCGTTTGTTTCATCCATTGGTTTATTAACCCAGACTGGCGATTACACGCGGCGTTCGTTTATTTATGGCAGCGTTATTTGCCTGCTGGTGGCACTGGTTCCGGCACTCACGCGACTGTTTTGTAGTATCCCCTTACCGGTGAGTAGCGCGGTCATGCTAGTTTCTTATCTGCCTTTACTCTTTTCCGCGCTGGTATTTAGCCAACAAATAACATTTACTGCTCGCAATATTTATCGACTCGCATTGCCGTTATTTGTCGGCATATTTTTAATGGCATTACCGCCTGTGTATCTGCAAGACCTTCCATTAACGCTTCGCCCTCTGCTCAGTAACGGCTTACTGGTCGGAATTTTACTGGCTGTTCTTATGGATAATCTTATTCCGTGGGAACGTATAGAATAATTTTTTGAAAAAGGATTGATAATGAAGATTGTCATTGCGCCAGACTCGTTTAAAGAGAGCTTAAGTGCAGAAAAATGTTGTCAGGCAATTAAAGCCGGGTTTTCGACCATATTTCCCGATGCGCACTATATCTGTTTGCCGATAGCGGATGGCGGCGAAGGAACGGTGGATGCGATGGTCGCCGCGACGGGCGGCAACATTGTGACGCTTGAAGTCTGTGGGCCGATGGGCGAAACAGTGAATGCTTTTTATGGCCTTACCGGCGACGGGAAAACGGCGGTGATTGAGATGGCTGCGGCAAGCGGCCTGATGCTGGTCGCGCCTGAAAAGCGTAATCCGTTGCTGGCCTCCAGTTTTGGTACGGGGGAGTTAATTCGCCATGCGCTGGATAACGGCATTCGCCATATTATTCTCGGCATTGGTGGTAGCGCGACGGTCGACGGCGGTATGGGCATGGCGCAGGCGCTCGGTGTGCGTTTCCTTGATGCCGACGGTCAGGTGCTGGCGGCTAACGGCGGCAATTTAGCACGCGTGGCAAGTATTGAGATGGATGAATGCGATCCGCGTCTGGCGAACTGCCATATTGAAGTAGCGTGCGATGTAGATAATCCGTTGGTAGGGGCACGCGGCGCGGCGGCGGTGTTTGGCCCGCAAAAAGGGGCGACGCCAGAAATGGTCGAAGAGCTGGAACAGGGGCTGCAAAATTACGCCCGTGTTTTACAACAGCTAACTGAAATCAACGTCTGCCAGATGGCGGGCGGCGGTGCTGCCGGAGGCATGGGAATTGCCGCAGCGGTATTCCTCAATGCGGATATTAAACCGGGTATTGAGATTGTACTGCGGGCGGTCAACCTGGAGCAGGCGGTGCAGGGCGCAGCGCTGGTGATCACCGGGGAAGGACGCATCGACTCGCAAACGGCAGGCGGTAAAGCACCGCTGGGCGTGGCGTCGGTGGCGAAGCAGTTTAATGTCCCGGTGATTGGGATTGCTGGTGTATTGGGTGATGGTGTGGAAGTGGTGCACCAGTACGGCATTGACGCGGTATTCAGCATTTTGCCACGTCTGGCACCTTTAGCCGAAGTGCTTGCAAGCGGTGAAACCAATCTCTTCAACAGTGCGCGAAATATTGCCTGCGCCATTAAAATAGGTCAGGGAATTAAAAACTGACTCTTACCTTTAAAGCGGATGCGATTTATATCGCATCTTTTTTTACCTGAATTGACTACAAAAAAAGCCACGGTATAAACCGTGGCAAAATCCAACATAGCTAAAAATAATCAGGCGTGTGGTATGACTTAAATCTCAACGTCGCGGTTACAATCCTTCGAATAAATATAACTAAACGCTTCACCACGCCCTACGCCATAACCGGCCTGTAAGGAATAAGCGCCCATAAAGATGTAATCGCCTTTTTTCACCGGGATCCAGTTATTGTCGAGGTTATAAACCCCCTGACCGGAAAGAATATAGGCACCGTGTTCCTGGACGTGAGTTTCGATATAACCGTGGCTGGCACCTGGCGCAAAAGAGAGGATATGCATGTTCATATCAAAACCTAACTCTTTGGGCAGAAAATCCAGCAGAATAACATCGTCCATGCCTTCATAATGAATGCGTTCCAGTTCGCTGGCATTGCCAGAAACCAGCCACGGCGCATGGCCTTCTACCGGAACATAGCGGCGCTTATACAAGAATATTTGGCTGTCTTCGGCCTGAGCATTAACAAACGTCATTAAGGAACCCGGCGGGCAATAAAGATAGCCACCTTCACTTAAGGAAAATGTTTTCCCTTCAGCTTCGGCAGTGATATTTCCAGAAATCACATACAGGAATGTTTCAATTCCTTTGCCACCGAAGCCCTGCTGATTACCCCCGTTTTGATGCAGTGTGACCAGATAATCAACAAAAGAGGCCCCCAGCTTTGGCGTGGAGAGGATTGTCGCGTCACAATTTTCAAAGCCCGGAATAATATTTTTTACCAGACCGTCCGGGGTTAACAGCGCGAAATTACCGTGTTTCACAATCGCACGGTTAGCCAGTAAATCATCGCGGTAACCGGTGACGTTATTTAAATATCCCATTTATAACTCCTTATTTCTGCCAGGCAAGTTGATAAAGCATGAGTGCCAACGTTTTGACCCCTTCGGCAAGGTCGGTAATATTGGTGCGTTCCGCCGGGTTATGGCTGATCCCGTTGATGCTGGGAATGAAAATCATGCAGGTTGGTACGCGAGGCGCGAAAATTTGTGCGTCGTGCCCGGCACCACTGTGCATCACCCGGTAATTCAGTTTTTCGCTTTCACACAATTCTGTCAGGGTGGCGACAAGTTCCTTGTTCATCGGCACAGGTTCTTCGTCCATCCATAAATCGATATCAATACCAATGTCCATTTCATCGCAAATCGCCCGCATGTCGTTTTCTAACTGTTGGGTAAAATCGCGCAACACGGCAGTGTCGGTATGACGACAATCAATAGTGAACGTGGTTTTACCCGGCACTACATTCACCGTATTCGGGCGCGGCTCCACCTTGCCAAAGGTCAGCACCAGCGGATCGCCCATCTTTTTCGCTTTCTCAACTGACTGATGGCAAATGCGACTGAAAGCGTAAACCGTATCACGACGATAACCCATCGGCGTGGTGCCTGCATGGTTTGATTCGCCGTTCAGCGTCACCGTATAGCGACGTTGCCCGACAATTGCATTCACCACGCCAATTGACTGCCCATTACTTTCCAGCACACAGCCCTGTTCGATATGCAGTTCGACAAAGGCTTTAATATCCTGACGCGGAGTTAGTGGGGCGTTCGGCAGAGTAAATCCGCAAGCCTTCATTGCATCGACAAAACTATTTCCTTTGGCATCACAGATATTCCGTACGTCGTCAGGATTCGCCAGCCCAAAGATATTTTTACTGCCCCAGAAGACATACGGGAAGCGGCTGCCTTCTTCTTCCGCCATTGCCACCACTTCGACCGTTCGCAGCGGCGCGCCGTATTGCGTTTTCAGCCAGTCAATCGCCAGCCACGCCGCCAGTGCGCCGAATTGTCCGTCGAGGTTACCGCCGTTAACCACGGTATCAATATGCGAACCGCTCAGAATCACTTCCTGGGGGTATTCGCTGCCGTTCAGGCGGCCGTATAAATTCCCCACTTCATCGAAACGTGTTTCCAGCCCACTTGCTGCCATTCTTTTTTTAAATTGCTGCTGGGTTTCCAGCCACTCCGGCGAATAAAGTAAACGGGTCATTCCACCCGTTGGGTCAGCGCTAAAAGAGGAAAGCCAGGGCAGCGTTTCTTCTATGGCTTGACGGAAATGTGTAATCATAAGAAAGTCCTGTCTCAACAATTATTGCGCAAAGGGATTTTTCGTTTCGTATGACGTGTTATAAAGCGCGTCGGAAATTAAATACTGGTAAATATCATCAACAATTTCGATGCCTTCGACGTCGGCTTTGCGTTGCTTAATATCCTGATCCTGTCCGGGATAATAAACCTGGTTAAAACCGGGCGCGGGGGTAATGGCATTTAATTCGCGCATGGTCTGGCTAAGATGTTGACGGAATAATTCGCTGGAGGAGAAAAAGTTCGGATTAATAACTACATGTAATTGCCCCAAATTACGTCCGGCGTGTAAATCGTCATACATCGAACTGACCTGACGCCCGAACGGTAAGCCGAGTAAGACGCCTGAGAGGACGTCGATCATCATCATCAGGCCATAACCTTTCGGTCCGGCAGCCGGGAGCAGGGCGTTAACCGCGAAGGGATCGCTGGTTGGTGCACCGTTTTTATCGACCGCCCAGGTATCCGGGATAGACATATTGCGCGAGCGGGCGTCGAGCACTTTTCCCCATGCCTGTACGGTAGTCGCCATATCAAAAGTAAGAATCTCGTCGCCTTCTCCCGGCGCGGCAAAGGCCAGTGGGTTAGTGCCGTAGTAAATTTCCGCGCCGCCAAACGGCACCACCATTGGATCGGACTGGCACATCGAAATGCCAATCAATCCGGCGCGGGCTGCCTGCTGCACAAAATAAGAGATTGCGCCGCTGTGACCCATCCGGCTGATACCGACCACCGCAACGCCTTTTTGCTGGGCGGTTTTGATGGCATGTTCCATACCCATTTTTGCCGCGACCTGTCCGGCGGCATTGTCAGCATGTAAAATTGCCGAGCACGGTCCGGTTTCTTCAAGACGAAACTCTGGTTCGCGGTTGGTGCCGCCTTTTGATATGCGCTCTGCGTAGTATTCAACGCGCACCGCGCCATGAGAGTGGATCCCTCTGGCATCGGCGTAAACCAATACTTCAGCCACGGTTGCAGCGTGCTCACGTTTTAACCCAGCCTGGCAGAGTTTATTCTCGATTAGCTGGTGGAGTGTTTCCCGACTGATTTTCATCTGTCTTCCTTTTTAACGACGGTGTGAAGCATGACTGCAATTAACATACAGGGAAAATATCTGGATTATGTGATCCAGACAGGCAAAAAAATATAGTTAGAATTTATTTGATAATCCGCTCGCTTTTAACCTGGTTTTTAAAACAACTATGCTTATTAAAAAATAACGCGTAATAGTCTGGCGGTTATTTGAATTCTTTTGTTAATAATGTCTGTGTGATATTCATCACCTTATTTACTCGTTGTCATCGATACCGTAATCGCCACATTAACACTGCTCGTGCAATTGCCATGGGTGCAATTTTTAAGGAGTTGTTATGATCCACGCCTTTATTAAAAAAGGGTGTTTTCAGGATTCGGTCAGTTTAATGATTATTTCACGAAAACTCAGCGAATCAGAAAATGTTGATGATGTTTCCGTAATGATGGGTACGCCCGCCAATAAAGCGTTATTAGAGACTACAGGTTTCTGGCATGACGATTTTAATAACGCCACGCCGAACGATATTTGCGTGGCAATTCGTAGCGAAGCGGCGGATGCGGGGATCGCGCAGGCGATTATGCAGCAGCTTGAAGAGGCGCTAAAACAACTGGCGCAGGGAACGGGCAGCAGCCAGGCGTTGACGCTGGTGCGTCGCTGGGACAGTGCCTGTCAGAAATTACCCAATGCCAATCTGGCGCTGATTTCAGTGGCTGGCGAGTATGCGGCGGAACTGGCGAATCAGGCGCTGGATCGCAACCTCAACGTGATGATGTTCTCCGATAACGTCACGCTGGAAGATGAAATCCAACTTAAAACCCGCGCGCGGGAAAAAGGTTTGCTGGTGATGGGGCCGGACTGCGGTACATCGATGATTGCCGCCACGCCGCTGGCTTTTGCTAACGTGATGCCGGAAGGCAACATTGGCGTCATTGGCGCTTCCGGTACCGGGATTCAGGAGCTGTGCTCACAGATTGCGCTGGCAGGTGAGGGAATTACTCACGCGATTGGTCTTGGCGGGCGCGATCTCAGCCGTGAAGTGGGCGGCATCAGTGCGCTAACGGCGCTGGAAATGTTAAGCACCGATGCGAAAAGCGAACTGCTGGCATTTGTTTCAAAACCACCTGCCGAAGCTGTGCGTCTGAAAATTGTTAATGCCATGAAAGCAACCGGCAAACCAACGGTGGCGCTGTTTTTAGGTTATATCCCGGCGGTGGCCCGCGACGAGAATGTTTGGTTTGCCTCCTCGCTGGATGAGGCTGCACGCCTGGCTTGCCTGCTTTCACGCGTTACGGCGCGACGTAACGCGATAGCGTCTGCCAGCAGTGGATTTATTTGCGGCCTGTATACCGGCGGTACGTTAGCCGCCGAAGCGGCGGGATTACTCGCCGCGCACCTTGGCGTGGTAGCCGACGATACCCATCATCACGGCATGATGCTCGACGCCGATGGTCACCAGATTATTGACCTCGGCGATGATTTCTACACCGTCGGGCGTCCCCATCCGATGATCGACCCAACCTTACGCAACCAGTTAATTGCCGATCTCGGCGCTAAACCGCAAGTGCGCGTATTGCTGCTTGATGTGGTGATTGGCTTCGGTGCGACCACCGATCCTGCAGCCTCGCTGGTAAGCGCCTGGCAAAAAGCCTGTGCCGCGCGTTCAGACAATCAACCACTGTATGCCATTGCCACAGTGACAGGCACTGAACGTGACCCGCAATGCCGCTCGCAACAAATCGCCACGCTGGAAGATGCGGGGATCGCGGTAGTGAGTTCGCTGCCGGAAGCCACCTTGCTGGTAGCGGCGTTAATTCATCCGCTCTCGCCTGCCACACAGCCACACACACCGTCACTACTGGAAAACGTCGCCGTGATTAACATCGGGTTACGCAGCTTTGCGCTGGAACTACAAAGCGCCAGCAAACCGGTTGTGCATTACCAATGGTCGCCAGTCGCCGGTGGCAATAAAAAACTGGCTCGTTTATTAGAACGTTTGCAATAAGGGGTTCCCATGTTTACATCAGTGGCGCAAGCCAATGCTGCGGTTATCGAACAAATTCGTCGCGCTCGTCCACACTGGCTGGATGTGCAACCGGCTTCTTCACTTATCAGCGAACTACACCCGGGCAAAACACTGCTTCACGCCGGGCCGCCAATGCGCTGGCAGGAGATGACCGGCCCCATGAAAGGGGCGTGCGTGGGCGCATGTCTGTTCGAAGGTTGGGCGAAAGATGAAGCGCAGGCGCTGGCGATGCTGGAGCAGGGGGAAGTGAACTTCATTCCTTGTCACCATGTGAATGCCGTCGGGCCAATGGGTGGCATTACTTCTGCCAGTATGCCGATGCTGGTGGTCGAGAACGTGACCGACGGCAACCGGGCGTACTGCAACCTCAACGAAGGTATCGGCAAAGTGATGCGTTTTGGCGCTTACGGCGAAGATGTCCTGACTCGCCATCGCTGGATGCGCGATGTGTTAATGCCAGTATTAAGCGCGGCGCTGGGGCGCATGGAGCGCGGTATCGATCTCACCGCGATGATGGCGCAGGGCATTACGATGGGTGATGAGTTCCATCAACGCAATATTGCTTCCTCAGCACTGTTAATGCGTGCGCTGGCCCCACAAATTGCTCGCCTCAATCACGATAAACAGCACATCGCGGAAGTGATGGATTTCCTCAGCGTGACCGATCAGTTCTTCCTCAACCTCGCGATGGCCTATTGCAAGGCGGCGATGGATGCAGGCGCGATGATCCGCGCGGGCAGCATCGTCACGGCTATGACCCGCAACGGCAATATGTTCGGGATTCGGGTAAGTGGGCTGGGCGAGCGCTGGTTTACTGCGCCTGTAAACACTCCCCAAGGTCTGTTTTTCACCGGCTTCTCGCAGGAGCAGGCGAACCCGGATATGGGCGATAGCGCGATTACCGAAACCTTTGGTATCGGTGGTGCGGCAATGATCGCCGCCCCTGGCGTAACACGCTTTGTCGGTGCGGGTGGCATGGAAGCGGCCAGAGCGGTATCTGAAGAGATGGCGGAAATCTTCCTTGAACGCAATATGCAGTTGCAGATCCCTGGCTGGGATTTCCAGGGCGCGTGTCTGGGGCTGGATATTCGTCGCGTGGTAGAAACCGGTATTACACCACTCATCAATACGGGTATCGCCCATAAAGAGGCGGGGATCGGGCAGATTGGTGCAGGTACTGTGCGGGCACCGCTGGCGTGCTTTGAACAGGCGCTGGAAGCTCTGGCTGAAAGCATGGGTATTGGTTGAGGAACGCGCAATGACGATCATCCATCCTCTGCTTGCCAGCCGTAGTGCACCGAATTATCGCCAGTCCTGGCGGTTAGCGGGCGTGTGGCGGCGGGCGATTAACCTGATGACGGAAAGCGGTGAATTGTTAACGCTGCATCGTCAGGGTAGTGGTTTCGGCCCCGGAGGATGGGTGCTTCGCCGCGCGCAATTCGATGCGTTATGCGGTGGATTATGCGGCAATGAACGACCACAGGTTGTGGCTCAAGGGATTCGCCTCGGGCGTTTCACGGTTAAACAGCCACAGCGTTATTGTTTGCTGCGTATTACGCCGCCTGCGCATCCTCAACCGCTTGCAGCGGCATGGATGCAACGCGCGGAGGAAACCGGGCTTTTCGGGCCGCTGGCGTTGGCGGCAGGCGATCCGCTGCCTGCTGAATTACGCCAGTTTCGTCACTGTTTTCAGGCCGCGCTCAATGGCGTTAAGACCGACTGGCGGCACTGGCTGGGTAAAGGGCCGGGATTAACGCCGAGTCATGATGACACGCTAACGGGAATGCTGCTGGCAGCCTGGTATTATGGCGCTTTAGATGCGCGCTCCGGTCGCCCGTTTTTTGCCTGTTCCGACAATCTTCAACTCGTTACCACAGCGGTGAGCGTTAATTATTTACGTTATGCCGCGCAAGGATATTTCGCCTCGCCACTCCTGCACTTTGTTCATGCTCTGAGTTGCCCGAAACGTACCGCTGTTGCGATTGATTCGCTGCTGGCGCTGGGGCATACGTCAGGGGCCGATACGCTGCTGGGGTTCTGGCTTGGTCAACAATTATTACAAGGAACACCATGAAAACACTGGTTGTGGCTCTTGGGGGCAACGCCTTACTCCAGCGCGGCGAAGCGCTGACGGCAGAAAATCAATATCGCAACATTGCCAGTGCTGTACCCGCACTGGCGCGCCTGGCCCGTTCTTATCGGCTGGCGATTGTTCACGGCAACGGGCCACAGGTGGGGCTGCTGGCGTTACAGAATCTGGCGTGGAAAGAGGTAGAACCGTATCCTCTGGATGTGCTGGTGGCGGAAAGCCAGGGGATGATTGGCTATATGCTGGCGCAGAGCTTGAGCGCACAGCCGCAGATGCCGCCTGTCACGACGGTGCTGACGCGCATTGAAGTTTCGCCTGATGATCCGGCGTTTTTGCAGCCAGAGAAGTTTATCGGCCCGGTTTATCAGCCAGAAGAACAAGAGGCACTGGAAACGACTTACGGCTGGCAAATGAAGCGTGATGGCAAATATTTACGCCGGGTGGTGGCATCTCCCCAGCCTCGTAAAATTCTCGACAGCGAAGCCATCGAGTTGTTGCTCAAAGAGGGGCATGTGGTGATTTGCAGTGGCGGCGGCGGTGTTCCGGTGACGGATGACGGAGCAGGGAGTGAAGCGGTGATTGATAAAGATCTCGCCGCGGCGTTGCTTGCCGAGCAGATTAATGCCGATGGACTGGTGATCCTCACCGATGCTGACGCGGTTTATGAAAACTGGGGAACGCCGCAGCAACGCGCCATTCCCCATGCCACACCGGATGAGTTAGCGCCATTTGCCAAAGCCGATGGGGCGATGGGACCGAAGGTAACGGCGGTGAGTGGCTATGTCAGAAGCCGTGGTAAACCTGCGTGGATTGGGGCGTTATCGCGGATTGAAGAGACGCTGGCGGGCGAAGCGGGGACCTGTATTTCGCTGTCGTGATGGGAGCATCCAGCATATGGCGCACCATGCCTGATGCGACGCTTGACGCGTCTTATCAGGCCTACAATGGGTACCGGATTGGTAGTCGGATAAGGCGTTCACGCCGCATCCGGTAATCGGCGCACCATGCCTGATGCGACGCTTGACGCGTCTTATCAGGCCTACAATGGGTACCGGATTAGTAGGCCGGATAAGGCGTTCACGCCGCATCCGGCAGGAATATGAGTACCGGGTTAACTGAACTTACTCTGCGCCCAAATCACGCCGCTGGCATACTCTGGCGGCAGCAGCGGGATTAAAGCTTCCAGCGTTGCGGTCAGACGCGATGTGTCGCTGTCGGTCAAATTCAGATGCCCCACCTTACGGCCCGGACGCACTTCTTTGTCGTACCAGTGCAGATGCACCAGCGGCAGTTTCAGCCAGTCATAGTTCACATCGCTACCAATCAGGTTGATCATCACTGACGGGCTATTGACCACCGGTTGCGGTAACGGCAGATCGGTAATTGCCCGCAGATGCAGCTCAAACTGGCTGATGCTGGCACCGTTTTGCGTCCAGTGACCACTGTTATGTACACGCGGAGCCAGTTCGTTGATCAGCAGACCTTGCGGGGTGACAAAACACTCCATCGCCATCACGCCAACATAGCCCAGCTCCTGCATAATCGCCGACAGCATCTCTTCGGCTTGTGTTTGTTGCTGCGCATTGGCCTGTGGGAAAGCGACGCTGGTGCGCAAAATACCATCCTGATGCAGGTTATGCGTCAGCGGATAAAACACAGTGCTGCCATCAAAGCCGCGCGCGCCAACCAGCGATACTTCGCCAGAGAAGTTAATGCCCTGCTCGACAATACATTCGCCGTAGCATTCAGTCGGTAACTGTGCGGTTTCATCGGCGCGTAAACGCCATTGACCGCGACCGTCATAGCCACCAGTACGACGCTTAACAATCGCCAGTTCACCTAAACGATCAAACACCGCAGGCCACTCACTGCGATCGGCAAGTAACTGCCACGGTGCGGTCGGCAGGTGAAGCTTGTCGAAAAGCTGCTTCTGAGTCAGACGGTCGGCAATAATCGGGAACACATCGCGGTTCACAAAGGCCGGATGGCGTGCCAGCTCGCGCGTTAATGCGGTTTCCGGCCAGCGTTCGATCTCAGCGGTAATCACGCTTTGTTGAAAGGGCACCGCCGCCGGTTCAGCGTCCAGCCCGACCGGCCAGACAGCAATGCCTAACGGTTCGCCTGCCTGGCGCAACATACGGCCTAACTGCCCGTTACCGAGGACGCAAACCTGTTTCATGCCGCACCTCGCGGGTCCGGGTTTTCCAGCACTTCATCAGTCTGGGCTTTGCGCCAGTCATTCAAACGCTGGTGCAGTTCTTTATCATGAGTTGCAAGAATTTGTGCTGCCAGTAACGCGGCGTTTGCCGCGCCAGCTTTACCTATCGCCAGCGTACCCACCGGAATGCCGCGCGGCATTTGTACGATGGAGTAGAGGCTATCGACACCGCTCAGTGCGGCGCTCTGTACTGGCACACCCAGCACTGGCACCAGCGTTTTGGCGGCAATCATGCCCGGCAGGTGCGCTGCGCCGCCTGCGCCCGCAATAATCACCTGATAACCGTTCTCTTCGGCACTTTCGGCGAAGCTGAACAGTTTATCGGGGGTGCGGTGAGCAGAAACCACTTCAACGTGGTGCGGGACATTCAGGATTTCGAAGATTTCGGCGGCGAACTGCATGGTAGCCCAGTCGCTTTTGGACCCCATCACGATGGCGACACGCGCCGGATTATTGCGGGAAGACATGCGTCTTAAAACTCCTGTGGTGCACAACTCTCGGCTTTAGAGGGCACAGAGAATAGCACGGAAAGAGAGCAAGGAAAACGGTTGCGCGGCTATGAAATCAGCAAAGTTGCGCGTTTTTTTAAAATGGAAAATGGATCAACTCAACGTCATCTGCCGTGACTTTCACCATCGAACCTTCCGTATGCCAGGCACCCAACACGACACGGAAAGCAGGTTGCTGATTGGCGATCAGTTCATGCACCGCCGGGCGATGAGTATGCCCGTGAATCAACCATTGCACCTGATGCTTTTCCATCGCACTGACCACCGCGTTTTGGTTAACGTCCATGATCGCCAGCGATTTACTGCTGTTGGCTTCTTTGCTGTTCGCTCGCATTCGCGCGGCAATGCGTTTGCGCACAAACAACGGCAGGGCGAGGAATAGCGTTTGCAGCCACGGCTTGTGGACTTTGGCGCGAAATGCCTGATAACCGATGTCATCGGTGCACAGCGTGTCGCCATGCATAATCAACACCCGACGACCATAAAGTTCGAGCACTTTTTCTTCCGGCAATAACGTCATGCCACTTTCACGGGCAAAGCGTTTGCCGAGCAGAAAATCACGGTTGCCATGAATGAAATAACAGGGAACGCCGGAATCGGATACCGCTTTGATCGCTGCGGCCATCTGGCGATGGAGTGGGTTGGGATCGTCATCGCCAATCCATGCTTCAAACAGATCGCCAAGAATATACAGCGCGTCGGCCTTGCGGGCTTCCCCCGCTAAAAAACGCAGAAAACCGGCGGTGATCGCCGGTTCTTCCACGCAGAGATGAAGATCTGCAATAAAGAGTGTCGCCACGATTACTCGCTAACGGTCACGCTTTCAATGATAACGTCTTCTTTAGGCACGTCCTGGTGCATACCGCTACGACCGGTTGCTACACCTTTGATTTTGTCTACCACGTCCATGCCTTCAACCACTTCAGCAAACACGCAGTAACCCCAACCTTGCAGGCTTTCGCCAGAGAAGTTCAGGAAGTCGTTATCAACCACGTTGATGAAGAACTGTGCAGTTGCAGAGTGCGGTGCCTGAGTACGGGCCATTGCCAGCGTACCGCGGGTGTTTTTCAGACCGTTGTTGGCTTCGTTTTTGATCGGTTCTTTGGTGGCTTTTTGCTTCATGCCTGGCTCAAAACCGCCGCCCTGAATCATAAAGCCGTTGATAACACGGTGGAAAATGGTGTTGTTGTAAAAACCTTCGCGGCAGTAGTCCAGGAAGTTTTTAACTGTTTCAGGTGCTTTATCGTCAAAAGTTTTGATGACAATATCGCCGTGATTGGTGTGGAAAGTAACCATTTTTGCATCCTGTTCCGTTTGATTGGTGCTTCAACCCGATTCGGGTCATATATAGGGTGGTGTTATAGCATAACCGCACGATCGGATCATCACGCAATGTATGCTGATTCGCGCGGGAAATATGGGTATTATACGCAACTCAATTACCCACACATGTCTAAACGGAATCTTCGATGCTAAAAATCTTCAATACTCTGACACGCCAAAAAGAGGAATTTAAGCCTATTCACGCCGGGGAAGTCGGCATGTACGTGTGTGGAATCACCGTTTACGATCTCTGTCATATCGGTCACGGGCGTACCTTTGTTGCCTTTGACGTGGTTGCGCGCTATCTGCGTTTCCTCGGCTATAAGCTGAATTATGTGCGCAACATTACTGATATCGACGACAAAATCATCAAACGCGCCAATGAAAATGGCGAAAGCTTTGTGGCGCTGGTGGATCGCATGATCGCCGAAATGCACAAAGATTTTGATGCTTTGAACATTCTGCGCCCGGATATGGAGCCGCGCGCGACGCACCATATCGCAGAAATTATTGAACTCACTGAACAACTGATCGCCAAAGGTCACGCTTATGTGGCGGACAACGGCGACGTGATGTTCGACGTACCGACCGATCCGACCTATGGCGTGCTGTCGCGTCAGGATCTCGACCAGCTGCAGGCAGGCGCGCGCGTTGACGTGGTCGACGACAAACGCAACCCGATGGACTTCGTTCTGTGGAAGATGTCGAAAGAGGGCGAACCGAGCTGGCCGTCTCCGTGGGGCGCGGGCCGTCCAGGCTGGCACATTGAATGTTCGGCAATGAACTGCAAGCAGTTGGGTAACCACTTTGATATCCACGGCGGTGGTTCAGACCTGATGTTCCCACACCACGAAAACGAAATCGCTCAGTCCACCTGTGCCCATGATGGTCAGTATGTGAACTACTGGATGCACTCGGGGATGGTAATGGTTGACCGAGAGAAGATGTCCAAATCGCTGGGTAACTTCTTTACCGTGCGTGATGTGCTGAAATACTACGACGCGGAAACCGTGCGTTACTTCCTGATGTCGGGCCACTATCGCAGCCAGCTGAACTACAGCGAAGAGAACCTGAAGCAGGCACGCGCGGCGCTGGAGCGTCTCTACACTGCGCTGCGCGGCACAGACAAAACCGTTGCTCCTGCCGGTGGCGAAGCGTTTGAAGTGCGCTTTATTGAAGCGATGGACGACGATTTCAACACCCCGGAAGCCTATTCCGTGCTGTTTGATATGGCGCGTGAAGTTAACCGTCTGAAAGCAGAAGATATGGCAGCGGCGAACGCAATGGCGTCTCATCTGCGTAAACTTTCTGCCGTGCTGGGCCTGCTGGAGCAAGAACCAGAAGCATTCCTGCAAAGCGGCGCGCAGGCAGACGACAGCGAAGTGGCTGAGATTGAAGCCTTAATTCAACAGCGTCTGGATGCCCGTAAAGCGAAAGACTGGGCGGCGGCAGATGCGGCGCGTGACCGTCTTAACGAGATGGGGATCGTGCTGGAAGATGGCCCGCAAGGGACCACCTGGCGTCGTAAGTAATTGCGCTATTGCCGGATGCGAGTTTTCGCATCCGGTTATCGTCTGCGCCACCACAACATTCCCATCAGTAGCATCCCCGGCAACCACACCCACATCAATTCAGAAATAATCACTTGATGCCCGTACGGCGTGGTGTAACGAGACAATGCAAACGGCGCGACTTTAATCACCTGCCAGGGAGCGAAAAAGCGTTCATCTGACCACGGCCACAGCCAGCCAACGCCTTTACCGCCAGTGGTTACCGAATCCAGCAAGCTGTGCGATAGCAACGAAACGGTTAAAAACAGCCAGCAGCGAATCAGCCCAGCCCTGAACCATCGACGTCCAATCAGCACACATAACAGCGGGACAACAAACGCAAACACCAGCGAATGGGTGAACCCGCGATGACCAAAAACATTGCCGTAAGCAACGCCAAATTTAAATGTCAATACATCAGCATCGGGCAGCATCGCCAGGACGATTCCGGCAAATAACAGGCGCGGAGGGATGACTTTTGAACCCAACCCTAAACCAATGCAAAGGGGAACGGCGGCGTGCGTAATAACGGTTGGCATGATGATCGCTTCGGCAAAATGTCGATGCTATCAGCATGGATGAACGGGGCGTAGAGGGCAACAGTCTGAAAAGAGAACCGGCCTGTTGATACAGGCCGGGAAAGGGATCAGGCAACAACCTGTACGCTGTGACCTGCAAAACTTACTGTCTGCCCGGCGACAATTTTGCAGCGTTTGCGCGTTTCAACCGCGCCGTCGACTTTCACCTGGCCTTCGGCAATCGCGATTTTCGCCTGCGCACCGCTTTCGCTCCAGCCTTCCAGTTTCAGCAAGTCGCACAGCTCAACGTGCGGATGTTTACCTAAAGAAAATGTCGCCATGTTACTCACCCTGTGGATCATGATATTCAACGCACGCCTGTAGCGTGTTTTCGATCAGCGTGGCAACCGTCATCGGGCCAACGCCGCCCGGAACAGGCGTAATGTATGAGGCGCGTTTAGCCGCGTCTTCAAACACGACGTCGCCCACAACTTTGCCATTTTCCAGACGGTTGATGCCGACATCAATCACAATTGCGCCTTCTTTGATCCAGTCACCGGGAATAAAGCCTGGCTTACCGACGGCAACGATCAGTAGATCGGCATTTTCTACGTGATGACGCAGATTTTTAGTGAAGCGGTGAGTCACGGTGGTGGTGCAACCTGCGAGCAACAGTTCCATGCTCATTGGGCGACCGACGATATTCGATGCGCCAATCACCACGGCGTTAAGGCCGAAGGTATCAATGTTGTAACGCTCAAGCAGTGTGACGATACCACGCGGGGTGCAGGGACGCAGACGCGGCGCGCGCTGGCACAGGCGACCGACGTTATAAGGATGGAAACCGTCTACGTCTTTGTCCGGGTGAATACGTTCCAGTACTTTGACGTTATCAATACCCGCCGGTAACGGCAGTTGGACCAGAATGCCATCAATGGTGTTGTCGGCATTCAGCGCATCGATAAGCTCCAGCAGCTCCGCTTCGCTGGTGGTTTCCGGGAGGTCATAAGAACGGGAGACGAACCCGACTTCTTCACAAGCTTTGCGTTTGCTTGCGACATAAATTTGCGATGCAGGGTTGCTACCCACCAGTACTACGGCCAGTCCTGGTGCCCGCAGTCCAGCTGCAATACGTGCCTGAACTTTTTGAGCAACTTCAGAGCGCACCTGCTGCGCAATCGTTTTACCGTCAATAATCTTTGCTGCCATCAGAGAGAGGATTCCATCTGTTACGTAGGTCGAAGGGGATGCGCCTATTTTGTCAGAAGCGGGGCGCGCTGTCAGGTTTCGTTTCAGATTTATCGCGTGAAGCGACCTCTTGCGAAGGTGAGGCGCACCGTCGCTGAGATTGAAAGCTTCATTTTTCGTCCATGATGACGTTGTAAATCTGGAACTGATTTATTTCCTTGTCTAAGGATTAAGATAATTTAAGAAATACCTGACAATATAAAAAGAATTTTCAGCCTGGTAATTTACCGCTTCAGGTCTATATTTGTGTTGAATATATTTTGCGCGGAAATATTCATCTAACGGGGCTCTCTATTTTTTAGAATAGAGTGCATATTTTCAATTAAGACATTCTTAGAGGATAAAAAGGAATTTTACTACTATCAGTGTCTTAAATAAAGTAATCGGTTATATACGGATGTGGAGTCGATAAATGAGATTGAAGGAATATATATGAAATTAAGATTTATTTCGTCTGCGCTGGCTGCCGCACTATTCGCCGCTACGGGTAGTTATGCTGCCGTTGTAGATGGCGGTACAATTCACTTTGAAGGCGAACTGGTGAATGCTGCCTGTTCAGTGAATACTGACTCGGCAGACCAGGTTGTCACACTCGGTCAATATCGTACCGATATTTTCAATGCTGTTGGTAATACCTCTGCATTAATTCCATTCACTATACAGTTGAACGACTGCGATCCTGTTGTTGCCGCTAATGCTGCCGTTGCATTTTCTGGTCAGGCGGATGCAATCAATGATAATTTATTGGCCATTGCATCCAGTACCAATACAACAACAGCAACGGGTGTCGGTATTGAAATACTTGATAATACATCTGCAATTCTCAAACCTGATGGGAATAGCTTCTCAACCAACCAGAACTTGATCCCCGGGACCAACGTTCTTCATTTTTCTGCGCGTTATAAAGGCACCGGTACAAGTGCATCAGCAGGGCAAGCAAATGCTGACGCGACTTTTATTATGAGATACGAATAATCAAAACTACGTAGTTTTGAATTATATATCACGTCTTATAACAAAGTAATGTACCGGTTGTCTGAAGCGGTATGGTGGCAATGTAAATCGAAATCACGCTCACTTTGTATCATGCCGCTTTATTAAATGAAAAGGGAATGATGTGTTGTAATAAACCAAAGCAATCATTTCTTTATATTTCTTATTTTTGCCGTCAGGAATACACAAGGCGTATTAACTATGATGACTAAAATAAAGTTATTGATGCTCATTATATTTCATTTAATCATTTCGGCCAGCGCCCATGCTGCCGGAGGGATCGCATTAGGTGCCACGCGTATTATTTATCCCGCTGATGCTAAACAGACTGCGGTATGGATTAGAAATAGCCATACCAATGAGCGCTTTCTGGTCAATTCGTGGATTGAAAACAGTAGCGGTGTAAAAGAAAAGTCATTCATCATTACACCGCCACTGTTTGTTAGTGAACCCAAAAGCGAAAATACCTTGCGTATTATTTACACCGGTCCACCGCTGGCGGCAGATCGTGAGTCTTTGTTCTGGATGAATGTTAAGACGATCCCTTCGGTAGATAAAAATGCATTGAACGGCAGGAATGTTTTGCAACTGGCGATTTTATCGCGCATGAAGTTATTTCTCCGTCCAATTCAACTACAAGAATTACCCGCAGAAGCGCCGGACACACTCAAGTTTTCGCGATCCGGTAACTATATCAATGTTCATAATCCATCACCTTTTTATGTCACCCTGGTTAACCTGCAAGTGGGCAGCCAAAAGTTGGGGAATGCTATGGCTGCACCCAGAGTTAATTCACAAATTCCCTTACCCTCAGGAGTACAGGGAAAGCTGAAATTTCAGACCGTTAATGATTATGGTTCAGTAACCCCAGTCAGAGAAGTGAACTTAAACTAACCGAATCATCTGACAATATCAGAGCTAATTATGAAAATACCCACTATTACGGATATTCCGCAGAGGTATACCTGGTGTCTGGCCGGAATTTGTTATTCATCTCTTGCCATTTTACCCTCCTTTTTAAGCTATGCGGAAAGTTATTTCAACCCGGCATTTTTATTAGAGAATGGCACATCCGTTGCTGATTTATCGCGCTTTGAGAGAGGTAATCATCAACCTGCGGGTGTGTATCGGGTGGATCTCTGGCGTAATGATGAGTTCATTGGTTCACAGGATATCGTATTTGAATCGACGACAGTAAATACAGGTGATAAATCAGGTGGGTTAATGCCTTGTTTTAACCAGGCACTCCTTGAACGAATTGGCCTTAATAGCAGTGCATTCCCCGAGTTAGCCCAGCAGCAAAATAATAAATGCATTAATTTACTGAAAGCTGTACCTGATGCCACAATTAACTTTGATTTTGCAGCGATGCGCCTGAACATCACTATTCCTCAGATAGCGTTGTTGAGTAGCGCTCACGGTTACATTCCGCCTGAAGAGTGGGATGAAGGTATTCCTGCTTTACTCCTGAATTATAATTTCACCGGTAACAGAGGTAATGGTAACGATAGCTATTTTTTTAGTGAACTCAGTGGGATTAATATTGGCCCGTGGCGTTTACGCAACAATGGTTCCTGGAACTATTTTCGCGGAAATGGATATCATTCAGAACAGTGGAATAATATTGGCACCTGGGTACAGCGCGCCATTATTCCGCTGAAAAGTGAACTGGTAATGGGAGACGGTAATACAGGGAGTGATATTTTCGATGGCGTCGGATTTCGAGGTGTACGGCTTTATTCTTCTGATAATATGTATCCAGATAGCCAGCAAGGGTTTGCCCCAACGGTCCGTGGGATTGCCCGTACGGCAGCCCAGCTAACGATTCGGCAAAATGGTTTTATTATCTATCAAAGCTATGTCTCCCCCGGCGCTTTCGAAATTACAGATTTGCACCCGACATCTTCAAATGGCGATCTGGACGTCACCATCGACGAGCGCGATGGTAATCAGCAGAATTACACTATTCCGTATTCAACAGTGCCAATTTTACAACGCGAAGGGCGTTTCAAATTTGACCTGACGGCGGGCGATTTTCGTAGCGGTAATAGTCAGCAATCGTCGCCTTTCTTTTTTCAGGGCACGGCACTCGGCGGTTTACCACAGGAATTTACTGCCTACGGCGGGACGCAATTATCTGCAAATTACACCGCCTTTTTGTTAGGGCTGGGGCGCAACCTCGGGAACTGGGGCGCAGTGTCGCTGGATGTAACGCATGCGCGCAGTCAGTTAGCCGACGACAGTCGTCATGAGGGGGATTCCATTCGCTTCCTCTATGCGAAATCAATGAACACTTTCGGCACCAATTTTCAGTTAATGGGTTACCGCTATTCGACACAAGGTTTTTATACTCTTGATGATGTTGCGTATCGTCGAATGGAGGGGTACGAATATGATTACGATTACGACGGTGAGCATCGCGATGAACCAATAATAGTGAATTACCACAATTTACGCTTTAGCCGTAAAGACCGTTTGCAGTTAAATATTTCACAATCACTTAATGACTTCGGTTCGCTTTATATCTCAGGTACCCATCAGAAATACTGGAATACCTCGGATTCAGATACCTGGTATCAGGTGGGGTATACCAGCAGCTGGGTTGGCATCAGTTATTCACTCTCATTTTCGTGGAATGAATCTGTAGGGATCCCCGATAACGAACGTATTGTCGGACTTAATGTTTCAGTGCCTTTCAATGTTCTGACCAAACGTCGCTACACCCGGGAAAATGCGCTCGATCGCGCTTATGCCTCCTTTAACGCCAACCGTAACAGCAACGGGCAAAATAGCTGGCTGGCAGGCGTTGGAGGGACCTTACTGGAAGGCCACAACCTGAGTTATCACGTAAGCCAGGGCGATACCTCGAATAATGGGTACACGGGCAGCGCCACGGCAAACTGGCAGGCCGCTTACGGTACGCTGGGGGTCGGGTATAACTACGACCGCGATCAACATGACGTTAACTGGCAGCTGTCTGGCGGTGTGGTCGGGCATGAAAATGGTATAACGCTGAGCCAGCCTTTAGGGGATACCAATGTTTTGATTAAAGCGCCTGGCGCAGGCGGTGTACGCATTGAAAATCAAACTGGAATTTTAACCGACTGGCGCGGCTATGCGGTGATGCCGTATGCCACGGTTTATCGGTATAACCGTATCGCGCTTGATACCAATACGATGGGGAATTCCATCGATGTTGAAAAAAATATTAGCAGCGTTGTGCCGACGCAAGGCGCGTTGGTTCGTGCCAATTTTGATACCCGCATAGGCGTGCGGGCGCTCATTACCGTTACCCAGGGCGGAAAACCGGTGCCGTTTGGATCACTGGTACGGGAAAACAGTACCGGAATAACCAGTATGGTGGGTGATGACGGGCAAGTTTATTTAAGTGGTGCGCCATTGTCTGGTGAATTACTGGTTCAGTGGGGAGACGGCGCGAACTCACGCTGCATTGCGCACTATGTATTGCCGAAGCAAAGCTTACAGCAAGCCGTCACTGTTATTTCGGCAGTTTGCACACATCCTGGCTCATAAAGGAAATTATCAATGAAGATAATCTGCAGGTCATTATTAGCAATGGCATGTTTGTGGTTAACAAACATATCCTGGGCTACTGTTTGTGCAAATAGTACTGGCGTAGCAGAAGATGAACACTATGATCTCTCAAATGTCTTTAATAGCACCAATAACCAGCCAGGTCAGATTGTTGTTTTACCGGAAAAATCCGGCTGGGTAGGTGTGTCAGCAATTTGCCCACCCGGCACGCTGGTGAATTATACATACCGTAGTTATGTCACCAACTTTGTTGTTCAGGAAACTATCGATAATTATAAATATATGCAATTAAATGATTATCTATTAGGTGCGATGAGTCTGGTTGATAGCGTGATGGATATTCAATTTCCCCCGCAAAATTATATCCGTATGGGAACAGATCCTAACGTTTCGCAAAACCTTCCGTTCGGGGTGATGGATTCTCGTTTGATATTTCGTTTAAAGGTTATTCGTCCTTTTATTAACATGGTGGAGATCCCCAGACAGGTGATGTTTACCGTGTATGTGACATCAACGCCTTACGATCCGTTGGTTACACCTGTTTATACCATTAGTTTTGGTGGCCGGGTTGAAGTACCGCAAAACTGCGAATTAAATGCCGGGCAAATTGTTGAATTTGATTTTGGTGATATCGGTGCATCGTTATTTAGTGCGGCAGGGCCGGGGAATCGACCTAATGGTGTCATGCCGCAAACCAAGAATATTGCGATCAAATGTACGAATGTTGCTGCGCAGGCTTATTTAACAATGCGTCTGGAAGCCAGTGCCGTTTCTGGTCAGGCGATGGTGTCGGACAATCAGGATTTAGGTTTTATTGTCGCCGATCAGAACGATACGCCGATCACGCCTAACGATCTCAATAGCGTTATTCCTTTCCGTCTGGATGCAGCTGCGGCAGCCAATGTCACACTTCGCGCCTGGCCTATCAGTATTACCGGTCAAAAACCGACCGAAGGGCCGTTTAGCGCGCTGGGGTATTTACGCGTCGATTATCAATGAGGTACGGAGAATGAGAAGAGTAATCTTTAGCTGTTTCTGCGGGCTACTGTGGAGTTCCAGTGGCTGGGCAGCTGACCCTTTAGGAACGATTAATATCAATTTGCACGGTAACGTTGTTGATTTCTCCTGTACCGTAAACACAGCGGATGTTGATAAGACGGTAGATTTAGGCAGATGGCCTACGACACAACTACTGACCGCTGGCGATACCACGGCACTCGTCCCTTTTAGCCTGCGGCTGGAGGGATGTCCTCCGGGATCAGTCGCGATTTTATTTACGGGAACGCCGGCATCCGATACCAACCTGCTGGCCCTGGACGATCCCGCAATGGCACAAACCGTCGCTATCGAATTACGCAAGAGCGATCGCTCCCGGCTCGCGCTGGGCGAGGCGAGCCCGACTGAGGAGGTAGATGCAAATGGCAATGTAACGCTAAACTTTTTTGCCAATTATCGAGCGTTAGCCAGCGGTGTCCAACCAGGTGTGGCGAAAGCGGATGCGATATTTATGATCAATTATAATTAATATTATATTAATTCATATAATTTGGCGTAGTCGATAAGTTCTACAATTGAATGCAAACCGAGTTTGCCATAAATATTAGATTTATGCGCACTAATTGTTTTATTGCTAAGTAATAGTTTGTCGGCAATTTCTTTATTAGATAATCCGCTAACCAGATAGCGTAATATAGTCACTTCACGATTAGATAGCACCGTAGCTGTTGAATTATTGGTGCTGCATTTATTACTTTTTATATAGTTGAGCGTTTCACTGGGAAAAAAAGTGTATCCAGAGAGAATCATCTGAACGGCATGAAAAATATCATTCTGATCATTGCATTTACTGACAAAACCGTTAGCACCCGCTTGTATCGCTCTGCCCGCATAAAAGCATTCTGATTTTGATGATAAAAATAATACCTTCACCGTACTCTGGATTTGTTTGATTCTTTTCAGGAAGGTAAAACCGTCTGTACCGGGCAAGTCTATATCCATAATGATTAAATCAACAGGACGGGTTCGGAGATAATCGATGGTTATGCGGTAATCATCCGTTTTCAGGACAATCTGCAATTCACTGTTTTTTTGCAACAGAACTTCAATAGACATTCTGATGATAGGATGAGTATCCATAATGATCACCGACGTTGGTTTCATAGTTACCAGTCTCACAGGGTAGGACAATTTTCCGTTAGGGCTGGAAATTGTACTTTGATACATGAAAATACGGGTTTTCTTGATTCAGATGCGCAGCGGGGTGCGTTTGTTTGCCGCTATAGCGAAATAAATCAGAAAATCAGACGTGGTCGTTCACTTGTTCAGCAACCAGATCAAAAGCCATTGACTCAGCAAGGGTTGACCGTATAATTCACGCGATTACACCGCATTGCGGTATCAACGCGCCCTTAGCTCAGTTGGATAGAGCAACGACCTTCTAAGTCGTGGGCCGCAGGTTCGAATCCTGCAGGGCGCGCCATTACAATTCAATCAGTTACGCCTTCTTTATATCCTCCATAATTCCAGAGTGGGACATATTTGGGACATTATCACCAAAAATGTCGTCTATTTTCCTCGCATGCTCTGTCAAATGATTAGGCGCAAGGTGAGCATACCTACGAACCATTTCTATGGACTCCCATCCGCCCATTTCCTGAAGCACTGATAATGGAACGCCTGACTGAATCAGCCAGCTTGCCCAGGTGTGTCTGAGGTCATGGAAACGGAAATCTTCAATTCCTGCACGACGACAAGCTGATAGCCATGATGTCTTGCTGTCGATGCGCATCTTCCTGACCGCAGGCGTTGATGTTCCATCTGCTCGCTTAGCCGCCTTGGTATGTACAAACACCCATTTGTGATGCTTGCCTATTTGATCACGCAACACTTTACAGGCGGTATCGTTCAGCGCCACACCAATGGCGCGGTTTGATTTGCTCTCTTCTGGATTCACCCAGGCAACTCGTCGCTGCATGTCGATTTGTTGCCATTCCAGATTTATGATGTTCGACTTTCTCAGACCAGTTGCCAGCGCAAACTTGACGACAGATTTCAGTGGTTCGGGGCACTCATCAATAAGGCGTTTTGCTTCCTCCTTTTCCAGCCATCTGACTCGCTTGTTTCTGACCGCTGGTATCTTGATGACAGGCGCTTTTTCCAGCCACTTCCAGTCGCGTTCTGCAGCACGGAGAATGGCCTTTATCATGGCAAGATGCTTTGCCTTTGTCTGAGTTGATACTGGCTTTGGTTCATAAACAGGCAGTTCTTTACCTTTCCTGATGGCGGCCTGAACTTTCTGTTTCCATATTTCTTTCGTCTTTCTGTTATGCATTCTGCTTACAGCAGAGTAAATCTTTGCCTCCGAGATATCTTTAAGCCTTATACCCTCAAAATGTTCAAGCCAGAACTCAATCCGGCTTTTATCTGAATCGAGAGATTTTTTATCAGCTTTTTCCTCAAGCCATCTTAGGCAGGCCTCTTCAAAAGTGACATCAGGTAAATCCCCTAGCTTTTCTACTCGCCAGAGTTCTGCTTTTCGCTTGTCGTGCAACTCCTGAGCTTGCCGCTTGTCCTTTGTGCCAAGAGATTCCTTAATTCGTTTCCCGCCCGGGAGCGAATACGAGGCATACCATATTTCATTTCTGCGGAAGAGTGACATTTTCTTTCCTCTGTTATGCCATCACCCGCGCTCACCTGGACAGTATGCAGCGGAGACTGAAGCGCCGCAATGCAGGCTTGCCGTGTTGTGAGGTAAGGAGATTTTGGCTTGGTTGGATCTTTACGTGTTGCCTGTAGGCGGCCTGTTCGTATCCAGTTGGTGGCGGTTGGTCTGGATATCTTAAGAAACTGACAGGCCTCATCGAGTGTGAGGCTGTATGATTCCATGGTTACCTCTGCTTTTTGAACGCATGTCACGTAACTTCTTAATGTGTTCTGCCGTTTCGATCTCTTCTGCTATCCGATCTGCATCAGCTTTATTCACAGGTTCAAAGTCATGATTAAAGCGGAACATGCTGGCGATACATGTTCTGCCTTTTCGGATGTAGTGAACTTTGTTGTGGGTAGAACGCAGGATTTTGCAGGGAGTGCCGTGGTGGTCGACGTACCAGGTGTTAGGAAAAATGATTCTGAACATTTTTACACCTCAGTTGGACGATGTTGAAATTTGCTGCTTTGAGGCCATCACAGTCCCCATTGTTTGTTCTTAAGTTCGATCTCCTCCTGGCAACTTGCACAAGTCCGACAACCCTGAACAGCCAGGCGTCTTCGCTCATCTATCGGATCGCCACACTCACAACAATGAGTTGCGGATACAGTCTGGTAGTTCTGACGACGCATTTTTATTGCTGTATTGCGCTGTAATTCTTCGATTTCTGATGCTGAATCAATGATGTCTGCCATCTTCCATTAATCCCTGAATTGTTGGTTAATACGCTTGAGGATGAATGCGAACAATAAAAAAGGAGCCTGTAGCTCCCTGATGATTTTGCTTTTCATGTTCACCGTTCCTTAAAGACGCCGTTTAACATGCCGATCGCCAGGCTTAAATGAGTCGGTGTGAATCCCATCAGCGTTACCGTTTCGCGGTGCTTCTTAAGTACGCTACGGCAAATGTCATCGACGTTTTTATCCGGAAACTGCTGTCTGGCTTTTTTGATTTCAGAATTAGCCTGACGGGCAATGCTGCGAAGGGCGTTTTCCTGCTGAGGTGTCATTGAACAAGTCCCATATCGGCAAGCATAAGCACACAGAATATGAAGCCCGCTGCCAGAAAAATGCATTCCGTGGTTGTCATGCAGCCTCCCGACGGGCAAGAATCCTTGAGCCGAACGCCATCAACTCTCCACGATCAACGGTCGTAAAGTGGCAGTGTGTACGGGGGTATGGGTGCCAGATAATGAGCATCGAGCCTTTATTATTTCCACTGACGGGTTTCTCAGTGAGTGGGTTAATAAATGCCAGTCGTCCTGCCGTGATGAATCTGACCTCACTGGCGGTTTGTATCGCTTCATGAAACCATCCGACAGATGTGTCAGCAGGCAATAACATTACACATCCCACACTACTGAATTTGTTTTCAGTGGCTGCCTTTTTCACAAAAGGGGAAATATTGCTGTATGGTGGATTCAACCAGACATAACCAGAGGCATATCCCATTGCTTCAGGCCATGAAGTGGTTAATGTATTCTGCTCCTGTGAGATAAAAAGCCGACATAGTTGGTTTTTTTCGCTGGCGGCAGCATCAAGTTGAAAAACGAACTCTGCATTAAGCGCAGCAAAAATCTCTGGTGGTGTGCGCCAGCTGTCGCGATGTTCGGCAGGAGTATTGCTTCCGGTGAAATCAGTCATACAGCCCCCGTTTATTATTTATCGCCTCAGCCAGCCGCTGTGCTTTCAGTGGATTTCTGATAACAGAAAGGCCGGGAAATACCCAGCCTCGCTTTGTAACGGAGTAGATGAAAGTGATCGCGCCTACCCGGATATTATCGTGAGGATGCTTCATCGCCATTGCTCCCCAAATACAAAACCAATTTCAGCCAGTGCCACGTCCATTTTTTCGATGAACTCCGGCACCATCTCGTCAAAATTCGCCATGTACTTTTCATTCCGCTCAATCACGACATAATGCAGGCCTTCACGCTTCATACGCGGGTCATAGTTGGCAAAGTACCAGGCATCTTTTCGCGTCACCCACATGCTGTACTGCACCTGGGCCATGTAAGCCGATTTTATGGCCTCGAAACCACCGAGCCGGAACTTCATGAAATCCCGGGAGGTAAACGGGCATTTCAGTTCAAGGCCGTTGCCGTCACTGCATAAACCATCGGGAGAGCAGGCGGTGCGCATACTTTCGTCGCGATAGATGATCGGGGATTCAGTAACATTCACGCCGGAAGTGAATTCAAACAGGGTTCTGGCGTCGTTCTCGTACTGTTTTCCCCAGGCCAGCGCCTTAGCATTAACTTCCGGAGCCACACCGGTGCAAACCTCAGCCAGCAGGGTGTGGAAGTAGGACATTTTCATGTCAGGCCACTTCTTTCCTGAGCGGGGCTTTGCTATCACGTTGTGAACTTCTGAAGCGGTGATGACGCCGAGCCGTAATTTGTGCCATGCATCATCCCCCTGTTCGACAGCTCTCACGTCGATCCCGGTACGCTGCAGGATAATGTCCGGTGTCATGCTGCCACCTTCTGCTCAGTGGCTTTCTGTTTCAGGAATCCAAGAGCTTTCACTGCTTCGGCCTGTGTCAGTTCTGACGATGCGCGAATGTCGCGGCGAAATATCTGGGAACAGAGCGGCAATAAGTCGTCATCCCATGTTTTATCCAGGGCGATCAGCAGAGTGTTAATCTCCTGCATGGTTTCATCGTTAACCGGAGTGATGTCGCGTTCTGGCTGACGTTCTGCAGTGTATGCAGTATTTTCGACAATGCGCTCGGCTTCATCCTTGTCATAGATACCAGCAAATCCGAAGGCCAGACGGGCACACTGAATCATGGCTTTATGCCGTAACATCCGTTTGGGATGCGACTGCCACGGCCCCGTGATTTCTCTGCCTTCGCGAGTTTTGAATGGTTCGCGGCGGCATTCATCCATCCATTCGGTAACGCAGATCGGATGATTACGGTCCTTGCGGTAAATCCGGCATGTACAGGATTCATTGTCCTGCTCAAAGTCCATGCCATCAAACTGCTGGTTTTCATTGATGATGCGGGACCAGCCATCAACGCCCACCACCGGAACGATGCCGTTCTGCTTATCAGGGAAGGCGTAAATTTCTTTCGTCCACGGATTAAGGCCGTACTGGTTGGCGACGATCAACAATGCGATGAACTGCGCATCGCTGGCATCACCTTTAAATGCCGTCTGGCGAAGAGTGGTGATCAGTTCCTGTGGGTCGACAGAATCCATGCCGACACGTTCAGCCAGCTTCCCTGCCAGCGTTGCGAGTGCTGTACTCATCCGTTTTATACCTCTGAATCAATATCAACCTGGTGGTGAGCAATGGTTTCAACCATGTACCGGATGTGTTCTGCCATGCGCTCCTGAAACTCAACATCGTCATCAAACGCACGGGTAATGGCTTTTTTGCTGGCCCCGTGGCGTTGCAAATGATCGATGCATAGCGATTCAAACAGGTGCTGGGGCAGGCCTTTTTCCATGTCGTCTGCCAGTTCTGCCTCTTTCTCTTCACGGGCGATCTGCTGGTAGTGACGCGCCCAGCTCTGAGCCTCAAGACGATCCTGAATGTAATAAGCGTTCATGGCTGACCTCCTGAAAATGGCTGTGAAAATATCGCCCGCGAAATGCCAGGCTGATTAGGAAAACAGGAAAGGGGATTAGTGATTCAGGCCGTTACCGCGTCCGTCGAGAAAAACTTCCACGAGCAAATCACGGGTATAAGTGCGCTCGATGCCGCGATGCAGATAAAGCCGTCCGCGTAAATTAGCTGATGCAGTCCAGGTACCATCTTTGTGTTTGACCAGCATTCCTGGCATGACCGCACCTCGATTAACGGTCTGCGTTCCATAATGTTGATGAACCATAAAAACTCCTGCCCGTAAGCTGGGCTGCTGAACATATAGAGACTTCTGCGCGTATTCAGGCGGTGGATGGCCGCCGGTTGTCATAACTAAGCCGCCTCGTTGAAGCGACTAAGGTATGAAATGTTGAGTTAATTTCAGCTGGTCACACCGACGTTCACGCGTCCGTTTCACCCCTCGCACTCCCCGAAGCCTGCTGAAATTCAAACTGCGGATCTAAGCGGTCATCGCAACGGTGAATCAGGTAGTTGCCGTATCGTTGTGTTGTTGCGATGAACTTATTTAAAACTATAGTTGTTTTATCGTCAACAACAAAAGTTGTTTTATTGGTTGCTTTAGATATAACTGGTTGTATGTAGGATGGATTTATTTTGTGACTTGAATCGCATAGCGATAACTGAAGCGAGGTTATGGTGGTTTTTTTAACGGTGTGTGTGATGAGGGGAGGGCAAAAGAAAACCCGGCACGGTGACCGGGATTCTTACGCCGTTAGGTAAAGATATTATTGCGGTGGCTTAATATTACTACCTAGAGCAAAGATAGGAATTAGTTCTTTACTGAATGAGCACAATGCCCAGTTGATAATTTTTAATTGGTACTACCCATGCTTCCTATATGTCTGCGGCATGCTCCCAATAACCTTACCGAAGATGAACACCCGGTTCATCTCGTCTTTCTCGATCGGGTCCCACGGTGAGTAGCTTTTGTTATCAGAGATGACCAGCAGCTTATCCTTCATCATTTGCAGGCGCTTTACATGGGCTGTGTCGTCGTACAGAAACGCATAGATACCATCACCGTCGAAAGATTTAACTGTGATATCAACGAACAGCAGATCACCTGGTTCGATCGTTCCTGACATGCTGTCACCACGCACGTTAATGATGCGGATATTTTCCGCCTTCCTACCATCGAACATGTGACGAGCATCGTCAAACGAGTACTCAACCGAGCGTAGAACTTCTACAAACTCACGGTTGATGACTCCCGGCCCAGCACTGACTTCTATATCAAGAACGTCAATCTTGAAGTATTTGGAATGGCTGACAGTTGATTGTATTGGTTGCACTGTACTGTCTGACATATTTCCAACGCCAGAAGATAACCATTCTGCGCGCACACCCAAAGCGTTCGCGATCTCCACGATTTTAGTTGTTTGATTAGCTTTCCCTGTTTCGATTTTCTGAATAGCAGCCTGGCTAACCCCGACCAAATCCCCAAGCGCCTTTTGTGTAAGGCCTCGCGCTAATCTGGCTTCTTTAAGTCTTTCTGAGAGTGTTGTTTTCATAGTCCAAATGTACAACCAAGGTTTTATTCCATCAAACGAAAATGGTTGTTGACTAAAAACAACCATAGTTTTAATTTTGATTCAAATTAACCACGGAGGTTGTTATGAACCCAGCTATCAAAACAGCGATCAATATCGTTGGTTCACAAAAGAAACTGGGCGCTGCTTGCGAAGTTTCACAGCAGGCCGTCTATAAGTGGCTTCACAACAAAGCAAAGGTATCCCCTGAACATGTCGGCAGCATTGTTACGGCTACTGGTGGAGTAGTGAAGGCATACCAGATTCGCCCGGATCTTCCGAAGTTGTTTCCACACACCGAAAAGAACGCAGCTTAAATTTCCATTTCACGCTCTTTAACAATAAGCAATCAACTTAACAGTCAATTCAAACTAAAGGAGCAATTATGCAACCACTTACATACCAACAGACTAGCGGATTTAGCCCGACTGCGGTGATAAATCGTTCTCAAACAAAACAGGTGCCAGGCCACGAAAAAATCCGTGATGCCGTCCGCGCCTGGTCGGCTGTAGATAATCAGGATGTCGTTGCCACACTCATTGTGAATGAGTATCGGGAGCAGGGCGGCGGCACCATCGATTTCCCTGATGATGTCAGCCGTGCACGCCAGAAGCTGTTCCGCTTCCTCGATAACAAATTCGATTCTGAAAAATACCGAAATAACGTGCGTGAACTGACCCCGGCAATTCTGGCGGTACTACCGCTGGAATATCGCGGTTACCTGGTTGAGCAGGATAGCTTCATGGCTAGGTTGGCTGAAATGGAAAAGGAACTCAGTGAGGCAAAACAGGCTGTCATTCTCAACGCACCACGCCACCAGAAACTGAAGGAAATTAGTGAAGGTATTGTGTCGATGTTTCGTGTGGACCCAGATCTGGCTGGTCCATTGATGGCGATGGTTACTACCATGCTGGGGGCGATATGACAGGTTCAGAAATGGCGAAAGCCGGTCTGCTGGAACAGAACCGACTTTCAGGTGCAAATCGTAACACACTCATTGCGGGAGGAATTATGGCAAACACTGCTGAGATATTCAATTTTCCAGTGCCGGATGCGGCACAAAAGGAGCCGCGCGTGGCAGATCTCGATGATGGTTATACGCGCATTGCAAATGAGTTGCTGGAAGCTGTGATGCTGGCCGGATTAACACAGCACCAGCTTCTGGTCTTTCTGGCTGTCATGCGCAAAACATATGGCTTTAATAAAAAACTGGATTGGGTTAGCAACGAGCAACTTTCCGAATTAACCGGGATATTGCCGCACAAGTGTTCTGCTGCAAAAAGTGTTCTGGTAAAGCGTGGGATTTTTATTCAGAGCGGGCGGAATACCGGCATTAATAATGTGGTCAGTGAATGGTCAACATTACCCGAATCAGGTAAGAAAAATAAAGTTTACCTGAAAGAGGTAAATTTACCTGAATCAGGTAAAAAAAGTTTACCCAAATCAGGTAAAGGCGTTTACCCGAATCAGGTAAACACAAAAGACAAACTAACAAAAGACAATATAAAACCTTTTTCGTCCGAGAATTCTGGCGAATCCTCTGACCAACCAGAAAACGATCTTCCTGTGGTGAAACCGGATGCTGCAATTCAGAGCGGCAGCAAGTGGGGGACAGCAGAAGACCTGACCGCCGCAGAGTGGATGTTTGACATGGTGAAGACCATCGCGCCATCAGCCAGAAAACCGAATTTTGCAGGGTGGGCTAACGATATCCGCCTGATGCGTGAACGTGACGGACGTAACCACCGCGACATGTGCGTGCTGTTCCGCTGGGCATGCCAGGACAACTTCTGGTCCGGTAACGTGCTAAGTCCGGCCAAACTCCGCGACAAGTGGACCCAGCTCGAAATCAACCGAAACAAGCAACAGGCTGGCGTGACAGCCGGCAAACCAAAACTCGACCTGACGAACACTGACTGGATTTACGGGGTGGAGCTATGAAAAACATCGCCGCACAGATGGTTAACTTTGACTGTGAGCAGATGCGCCGGATCGCCAACAACATGCCGGAACAGTACGACGAAAAGCCACAGGTACAGCAGGTAGCGCAGATCATCAACGGTGTGTTAAGCCAGTTACTGGCAACTTTCCCGGCGAGCCTGGCTAACCGTGACCAGAATGAACTGAACGAAATCCGCCGCCAGTGGGTTCTGGCTTTCCGGGAAAACGGGATCACCACAATGGAACAGGTTAACGCTGGAATGCGCGTAGCCCGTCGGCAGAATCGACCATTCCTGCCATCACCCGGGCAGTTTGTCGCCTGGTGCCGGGAAGAAGCATCTGTTAACGCCGGGCTGCCAAACGTCAGCGAGCTGGTTGATATGGTTTACGAGTATTGCCGGAAGCGTGGCCTGTATCCGGATGCAGAGTCTTATCCGTGGAAATCGAACGCGCATTACTGGTTGGTTACCAACTTGTACCAGAACATGCGGGCCAATGCGCTGACTGACGCGGAATTACGGCGCAAGGCTGCCGATGAACTGACCTGTATGACAGCGCGAATTAACCGTGGTGAGACGATACCTGAACCAGTAAAACAACTTCCTGTTATGGGCGGTAGACCTCTAAATCGTGCACAGGCTCTGGCGAAGATCGCAGAAATTAAAGCTAAGTTCGGACTGAAAGGAGCAAGTGTATGACGGGCAAAGAGGCAATTATTCATTACCTGGGGACGCATAAGAGCTTCTGTGCACAGGACGTTGCCGCGGTAACAGGCGCAACCGTAACCAGCATAAATCAGGCTGCGGCTAAAATGGCGCGGGCAGGAATCCTGGTCGTTGATGGTAAGGTCTGGCGAACGGTGTATTACCGGTTCGCTACCAGAGAAGAACGGGAAGGAAAGGTGAGCACGAATCTGATTTTTAAGGAGTGTCGCCAGAGTGCCGCGATGAAACGGGTATTGAGGGTATATAAAAGAACATCAATGGGAACACAATGATGAAACAGGTGAGTTGAGTTCAAACTGTAGTACAATTCTCTCCAGTTTGAACAGGAAAGAATATGCTATGAACCCTTATATTTATCTTGGTGGTGCAATACTTGCAGAGGTCATTGGTACAACCTTAATGAAGTTTTCAGAAGGTTTTACACGGTTATGGCCATCTGTTGGTACAATTATTTGTTATTGTGCATCATTCTGGTTATTAGCTCAGACGCTGGCTTATATTCCTACAGGGATTGCTTATGCTATCTGGTCAGGAGTCGGTATTGTCCTGATTAGTTTACTGTCATGGGGATTTTTCGGCCAACGGCTGGACCTGCCAGCCATTATAGGCATGATGTTGATTTGTGCCGGTGTGTTGGTTATTAATTTATTGTCACGAAGCACACCACATTAAAATAATTTGTTTCTAAACGACTAAAATATGGAGACTCTTATATTTATATGAGCCTCGTTTTATGCTTTTTGTTAATGTCTTTATTTTTTATGTATTCTTTTGTGCTTTCAAGATTATGGCGTAAGAAAATTGCAATACGATTATTGTTGTATATTCAAGATAATGTGACCTTAATTGTCTTTTTAAATAAAAATTAAACAAAAATTATATCCCACCACTAAGGTTTATAAAAGCATACGTTAGCAGGTGTCACCATGAAAAAAGCCATAGCATATATGCGATTTTCATCACCAGGTCAGATGTCTGGTGACTCATTAAACCGACAGAGAAGACTTATTGCTGAATGGTTAAAGGTAAATAGTGATTATTATCTTGATACCATAACATATGAAGATTTAGGATTAAGTGCATTCAAAGGAAAGCATGCACAATCAGGAGCTTTTTCGGAATTTTTAGATGCTATAGAGCATGGTTATATATTGCCAGGAACTACATTGTTAGTTGAAAGTCTGGACAGACTTTCAAGAGAAAAAGTCGGTGAAGCGATTGAACGTCTGAAATTGATTTTGAATCACGGTATTGATGTTATAACTCTTTGCGACAATACAGTCTATAATATTGACTCTTTGAATGAGCCATATTCATTAATAAAAGCCATACTTATAGCACAAAGGGCAAATGAAGAAAGCGAGATAAAGTCAAGTCGGGTTAAATTATCATGGAAGAAAAAACGGCAGGATGCAATGGAATCAGGTACGATTATGACGGCGTCTTGTCCGAGATGGCTCTCCTTAGATGACAAAAGAACGGCTTTTGTTCCAGACCCCGACAGGGTGAAAACTATTGAGCTAATTTTTAAACTCAGGATGGAAAGGCGCTCATTGAATGCAATAGCCAAGTATTTAAATGATCATGCTGTAAAGAATTTCTCAGGAAAAGAAAGTGCATGGGGACCTTCTGTAATTGAAAAATTATTAGCGAATAAAGCTCTGATAGGTATATGCGTACCTTCATATCGTGCAAGAGGGAAAGGGATAAGTGAAATCGCTGGCTATTATCCCAGAATTATATCAGATGATTTGTTTTACGCTGTACAGGAAATTCGGTTGGCACCTTTTGGTATTAGCAATAGTAGCAAGAATCCTATGCTAATAAATCTACTTCGAACAGTTATGAAGTGTGAGGCTTGTGGTAATACCATGATTGTTCATGCGGTATCTGGAAGTTTGCATGGCTATTATGTTTGTCCGATGAGAAGATTACATCGATGTGACAGGCCATCAATAAAAAGAGATTTGGTTGATTATAATATCATTAATGAATTGCTTTTTAATTGTAGCAAAATTCAACCAGTTGAAAACAAGAAAGATGCTAATGAAACTTTAGAGTTAAAAATTATTGAGCTTCAGATGAAAATTAATAATTTAATCGTTGCATTGTCTGTCGCGCCTGAAGTTACCGCTATAGCAGAGAAAATAAGACTATTAGATAAGGAATTACGAAGGGCTTCGGTATCATTGAAAACTTTGAAGAGTAAAGGTGTAAATTCATTCAGTGATTTTTATGCTATTGACTTAACCAGTAAAAATGGACGAGAGTTATGCCGTACACTTGCCTATAAAACATTCGAAAAAATCATAATTAATACGGATAATAAAACCTGTGATATCTATTTTATGAATGGCATTGTTTTTAAACACTATCCTTTAATGAAAGTAATATCCGCCCAGCAGGCGATAAGTGCTCTCAAATATATGGTTGATGGTGAGATTTATTTCTAAATAATGATCTCGGATTTTAAGTTATGCTATGGTGATAAAGTGCAAGACAGAATTAATTATCTTTGACGAAACTTAATGGGTAATTACTTTGTTTGCTCCCACAAGCGAGTTTTGTACGGCTGTATTGGGGTAGTAAATGAGCTATACAATCTTAATCATTTGTTAGGTGAGAACTCTTGGTCGCAGATTCAAATACTGAAAATACGTGACAAATTATTATGAGCAAAATGGTGTATGTCACGTATTTTGAATGGTAGGTTAAAAAATAACACCGACTTTCGTAGGTATTACTAATAATAAAGCAGAGTTTTTAGATAGTATCAATGTGCTTTGTGTATATTGTGGCAAATAATTGGGTTGGGGGTACAATTGTGATTGCTTTTGCATAAACATTGCGCCTTTATGCATAATGAGATAAAGGAATATCAAATAAAATAACGATAGGTCATAACAAAGAGGTTTTTATGAAAACACTTATCGTTTCAACTGTATTGGCATTCATAACATTTTCTGCGCAGGCTGCAGCATTTCAGGTCACTAGTAATGAAATAAAAACAGGAGAGCAACTTACAACGTCTCATGTCTTTTCTGGATTTGGGTGTGAAGGTGGTAATACATCGCCCTCATTAACCTGGTCTGGTGTTCCTGAAGGTACCAAAAGCTTTGCCGTAACTGTATATGATCCAGATGCACCTACAGGCAGTGGTTGGTGGCATTGGACTGTTGTTAATATTCCAGCAACAATAACATATTTGCCCGTTGATGCAGGGAGACGTGATGGAACAAAACTGCCGACTGGTGCTGTTCAAGGCCGAAATGATTTTGGCTATGCTGGGTTTGGTGGCGCATGTCCTCCTAAAGGAGATAAACCACATCATTACCAGTTTAAAGTATGGGCTCTAAAAACTGAAAAGATTCCTGTAGATTCTAACTCCAGCGGAGCGTTAGTTGGTTATATGCTTAATGCTAATAAAATCGCAACCGCTGAGATAACACCAGTTTATGAGATAAAGTAGGGTGAGAGTATGCTGGCAAGAGGTAAGACTAACTTAAAGATCGAAGAAATACGGATGCATAAACATCATGAGATTCATAGGGTTAAGCCTCTTATGCCAGCTTTGTGTCGTATCCGTCAGGGAAAGAAAGTTATCAATTGGGAGACGCATACTTTAACTGTTGATAATAATCAAATAATATTATTTCCTTGTGGTTATGAATTTTATATTGAGAATTATCCTGAAGCAGGGCTTTATCTTGCAGAAATGCTTTACTTACCCATTGATTTAATTGAGAGTTTCCAAAAACTTTATACGGTAACTGATCAAATACGTAACAAAACAAGTTTCTTTTTACCTCAGAATCCTGAGTTAATATATTGTTGGGAGCAACTAAAAACATCTGTTTCCCGAGGCTTCTCAACTAAAATTCAGGAGCACTTAGCAATGGGCGTTCTACTTTCGTTAGGAGTGAATCATGTTAATCATTTACTTTTATCATATAGTAAACAATCATTGATAAGTCGTTGTTATAACCTGCTGCTATCCGAACCCGGCACAAAATGGACAGCAAACAAGGTTGCTCGATATCTCTACATTTCTGTTTCTACATTACATCGCCGTCTAGCAAGCGAGGGGGTAAGTTTCCAAAGTATACTGGACGATGTGAGGTTAAATAATGCGTTGTCTGCTATACAAACGACGGTAAAACCTATAAGCGAGATTGCCAGAGAAAATGGTTATAAGTGTCCTTCTCGTTTTACAGAAAGATTTCATAATCGTTTTAATATAACACCAAGAGAGATAAGAAAAGCTTCCAGAGAGTAAAAGTGTTTTAAGAAGGAGCAATTCTATCGATTTTGATTTTGGGAAATCAACACGGCATAATTATGTCACCGGAGCCTGAACAACTCCGGTGACTTCTGCGCTAAACGGGGACGTTTATGCGCACATACAATCCAAACTCTCTTCTCCCTTCACAGATGCAGAAATGCACCTGCAATTCTTTGCATCTAGCGTTTGACCTCTGCGGAGGTGAAGCGTGAACCTACCACAAGATGGCATCAAACTGCATCGCGGTAACTTCACCGCTATCGGCCAGCAGATCCAGCCTTATCTGGAGGACGGAAAATGCTTTCGCATGGTGCTTAAACCGTGGCGCGAGAGACGCAGTCTTTCCCAGAATGCACTCAGCCACATGTGGTACAGCGAAATCAGTGAATACCTCATCAGCAAGGGTAAAACGTTCGCCACTCCAGCTTGGGTAAAAGATGCTCTCAAACACACATATCTCGGTTATGAAACCAAAGACCTGGTTGATGTCGTAACCGGTGATATCACCACTATCCAGTCGTTACGCCATACCTCCGATCTTGATACCGGAGAGATGTATGTCTTCCTGTGTAAGGTTGAAGCCTGGGCGATGAATATTGGCTGCCACCTGACTATTCCGCAGAGCTGCGAGTTCCAGCAGCTCCGCGACAAACAGGAGGCGTAATGGCTACACCGCTTATTCGTGTCATGAACGGACACATCTACAGAGTACCAAATCGTCGTAAGCGTAAACCGGAGCTGAAGCCTTCCGAAATACCAACACTGCTCGGATATACCGCCAGCCTGGTTGATAAAAAATGGTTGCGACTGGCAGCAAGGAGGAATCATGGCTGATTTGAGAAAAGCAGCGCGTGGTCGGGAATGCCAGGTAAGAATCCCTGGCGTATGTAATGGCAACCCTGAAACGTCTGTACTGGCACATATCCGGCTGACTGGATTGTGCGGCACCGGTACCAAACCGCCAGACCTGATTGCCACCATTGCATGTTCTGCCTGCCACGACGAAATCGACCGTCGCACGCATTTTGTTGACGCTGGATATGCAAAAGAATGCGCGCTGGAAGGTATGGCGAGAACGCAGGTTATCTGGCTGAAAGAGGGGGTAATCAAGGCGTGAATACTTACCACATCACATTACCCTGGCCTCCGAGCAATAATCGCTATTACCGCCATAATCGCGGGCGCACGCACATCAGCGCAGAGGGGCAGGCATACCGCGATAACGTCGCCCGAATCATTAAAAACGCAATGCTGGATATCGGCCTGGCTATTCCTGTGAAAATCCGCATTGAGTGTCACATGCCGGATCGCCGTCGCCGTGACCTGGATAATCTGCAAAAAGCTGCTTTTGACGCACTTACCAAAGCAGGTTTCTGGCTGGATGATGTTCAGGTCGTTGATTACCGCGTTGTGAAGATGCCTGTTACCAAAGGTGGGAAGCTGGAACTGACCATCACTGAACTGGGAGATGAATGATGTTTGAGTCTTATATGGCAGAACGTCTTCGCCGCCGCTGGGCGCGCCTGCGCTTATATCGTTTTATTGATTTTTGCTGGCAATTGGCGTGCTAGCCTGATTTTTGTGGGGAAAGTTGATGCGTGATATTCAGATGGTTCTTGAGCGTTGGGGGGCATGGGCGGCTAATAACCACGAGGATGTAACCTGGTCATCCATTGCTGCCGGTTTTAAGGGATTAATTCCTTCAAAAGTAAAATCTCGCCCGCAATGTTGTGACGATGACGCGATGATCATTTGCGGGTGCATGGCCCGTCTGAAAAAGAACAACAGCGATTTGCACGATTTATTAGTAGATTATTATGTAGTCGGTATGACATTCATGTCACTGGCAGGTAAGCATTGCTGCTCTGATGGTTATATCGGGAAAAGGTTACAGAAGGCTGAGGGTATAATTGAAGGGATGTTAATGGCATTAGATATCCGGTTAGAGATGGATATCGTTGTTAATAACTCTAATTAATATGCCAATTGTTTACTAAAAATTATTAAAAATGGGGCGTCGAGACGCCCCCAAAAATAAAGGGTAATATATAACAGAAGGTTTATATAGTTAGAAGCAAGGTTGTGCTCCTAAAGGAAGTGGCTTGAGGGAGCCACTTATATGTTGGGGAGGCAAAGCCTCCCGCAACATATCTTTTTCGTAATCAGATTAGAACTGGTAAACCAGACCTACAGCAACGATGTCATCAGTGCTTACACCGAGTGCTTTAGTGAAGTCATTTTTGTCAAGCAGGTTGATTTTGTAATCAACGAAAGTTGACATATTTTTGTTGAAGTAATAGGTGGCACCTACATCAACATATTTGACTAAGTCCTGATCGCCCCATACTCCAAGATCCTTACCTTTAGATTGCAGGTAAGCAACGGACGGACGCAGACCGAAATCGAACTGATATTGTGCAACAGCTTCGAAGTTTTGAGCTTTATTAGCAACGAAGTGATCAGCAAATACAGTCATATTCTGGGTTTCAGAATAGGTAGTGGCCAGGTAAATGTTGTTAGCGTCATATTTCAGACCTGCGGCCCAAACTTCTGCATTTTTACCGGAAGCAAATACTTCAGGAAGAACTTTCCCTGCATTAACTTGAGTGTCGGTACGATCAGATTTCGCATAAGTTGCACCGATACCGAATCCTTCGTATTCATAGGTAGCAGAGAAACCGAAGCCATCACCGTTACCTTCGGTGTAGTTATCGAAATCGCTACGATCGTTTTTGCCTTGGTACTGAGCAGCAAAGTTCAGACCATCAACCAGGCCAAAGAAGTCGTTGTTACGATAGGTTGCAACACCAGTGGTGCGACCAGTCATGAACACATCTGTTTGGGTCCAGGTATCGCCACCGAATTCTGGCAGAACGTCAGTCCACGCACCGATGTCGTATGCTACACCGTAGTTACGGCCGTAATCGATGGAGCCGTAGTCACCGAATTTCAGGCCAGCGAAGGCAAGACGGGTTTTATCTTTGGAGGAACCTTGAGATTCAGCGCGGTTGCCTTTGAATTCATATTCCCACTGACCGAAACCAGTCAGTTGATCGTTGATTTGGGTTTCACCTTTGAAGCCAAGACGGGCATAAGTAGTATCACCATCATCTGCATCATTAGAGGAGAAGTAGTGCTTAGCATTAACTTTCCCGTACAGATCCAGCTTGTTACTGTCTTTATTATAAATTTCAGCTGCCTGAGCAGACATCGCCATCAGTACTGATGCAGCTACAGCAGAAATTGCCACTGTTAATTTTTTCATCGTGAGCCCTTTTTTTTGAACTATTATTAAAAAATGATGTCACTGCGCGATAAATATTCATCTAATCAATATGATTATTTCAAGATGTAAGTTTTGGTTTCTCGTTTGATTTGTGAAGTAGATCTCTATTTTTATCTGAACTTTTTTCTATCGAATCCTATTCATGGCTCTTGGCTGAATAAAAATAAATCTATTAGCCAATTTATATTAACGGTTGTTATTTATAAGTGCTCTATGATTTGAAGGTTCAATTTAAATCGGCTAAAAATAACACTAGAAATTATTTGTTGGTTATTTGTTGAGATTTGCTTATGTATTTGTAGTGGTGTTTTCAATACTCGGTAGCATTCTCGCAAATATCATTTAGTGGTTTACGTACGTAAAAAATTGGTTATGCTGTTAAGAGTGGTTACTTCGTCACACAGCTTAAACCCGCCGTCGAGCGGGTTTTTCCATTTTTTGAGTCTCGATATTAGCTGATAACCCAATACCTGAGTTATTCACTGACTCCGAGTCTGTTACGTTTCGTAGTATTCCCTCAATTTACACCCGCTTTGTCTGCGAGGTGGGGTTATGAAATCCATGGATAAGTTAACAACGGGTGTCGCCTATGGCACCTCAGCAGGTAGTGCCGGGTACTGGTTTTTACAGCTGCTAGATAAAGTCACGCCCTCACAGTGGGCGGCAATTGGAGTGCTGGGTAGCTTGGTATTTGGCCTGCTGACGTACCTGACAAACCTTTATTTCAAGATTAAAGAAGATAAGCGCAAGGCTGCGAGAGGTGAATAATGCCTCCATCATTACGAAAAGCCGTTGCTGCTGCTATTGGTGGCGGAGCAATTGCTATAGCATCAGTGTTAATCACTGGCCCAAGTGGTAACGATGGTCTGGAAGGTGTCAGCTACATACCATACAAAGATATCGTTGGCGTATGGACTGTATGTCACGGGCATACAGGAAAAGACATCATTCCCGGTAAAACGTATACCGAAGCAGAATGCAAAGCCCTCCTGAATAAAGACCTTGCCACGGTAGCCAGACAAATTAACCCGTACATCAAAGTCGATATACCGGAAACAACGCGCGGCGCTCTTTACTCGTTCGTCTATAACGTGGGCGCAGGCAATTTCAGAACATCTACTCTTCTTCGCAAAATAAACCAGGGCGATATCAAGGGCGCATGTGACCAGCTACGTCGCTGGGCATACGCTGGCGGTAAGCAATGGAAAGGCCTGATGACTCGTCGTGAGATTGAGCGTGAGGTCTGTTTGTGGGGGCAACAATGAGCAGGGTAACCGCGATTATCTCCGCTCTGGTTATCTGCATCATCGTCTGCCTGTCATGGGCTGTTAATCATTACCGTGATAATGCAATCGCCTACAAAGAACAGCGCGATAACAAGGCCAGTGAACTGGAGAAGGCGAACGCCACCATTACTCACATGCAGCAGCGCCAGCGTGATGCTGATGCACTCGATGATAAATACACGAAGGAGTTAGCTGATGCGAAAGCTGAAAATGATGCTCTTCGGCGCAAGCTTGATAATGGTGGTCGGGTGCTCGTCAAAGGAAAATGCCCTGTGCCATCCTCAGCTGAAACCTCCAGCGCCTCCGGCATGGGCAATGATGCCACCGTCGAACTCTCTCCAGTTGCTGGACGAAACGTTCTCGGTATCCGGGACGGAATTATCCGCGACCAAACAGCACTGAGAACGCTTCAGGAATACATCAGGACGCAATGCCTTCGATGATAGCGATAATTTTACTCATCATCCTTCACATCTGGCTCTGTAGACAGGGTGGTGCTCACTTCTGGAGTGAATCCAGATTAAACATCTCATTGCTGATGCTTGATATTGAGCATTTTGCGCGCGGTAAGGGGCTGCGTTGAGATAAGAGCCAGTCATTACAAATACCAGGATTTAGCCTCGCATTCGCGGGGCTTTTTATTGCCATTACAAAAGCCACTTCCTACAGAGTGGCTTTGATAATGGTTTATACCCTACACGGGATAACTTAACTGATATCCCTTTTAAAGGATAAAGGTATTCAAGCCTGACACATCATGCGCTGTATCGTCGCCGTATTCCCGTATTAACAGAGACCGTAGCCCGACGGGGAACTCCTTCTGCGCGAGTGTGCGGGAATAATCAAAAACGATGCACACCGGGGTTACCGGGTACACATATTTCATCATGCCAGCGAGTCCGGTTCTGGCACGGAAGAAACCGGACGTTATGATTTAGTGCGGAAATATTTGTGTAGTGTTCTGAATGTTCTCAGTAAAGAGTAATGAATTATCAAAGGTATAGTAATACCTTTTGTTTTCGTGGATATTTGTAATCCATCTGAAAACCCCTGCTGTAGCAAGATTTTTCCTGTATTCGTAAAATGATAACTCTCCTGATTTGAATCCTTTTAAGGTGGCTTCTATAAGGCATTTATTTTTTGAAAATCTTACATTTACAACCTTACCCTGTCCTTTTATTAAAACCGTATTATCGTTTTCAAGAACAAGATGAATATTCTCTGTAGCTAAATAGTAAATGTAATGTGAGACATTGTGACGTTTTAGTTCAGAATAAAACCAGTGATAGTTTAAATTATTTCGCACTTTATCGAATATTTGTTTAAAAATGGCAACCTGAGCCATTGTAGTACCTTCCATGTGATATGAGGGGCGTAGTCTGCACGATTATCTAAATTGCTTCAATCTGGTCTGATCTGTTTTCTGAGCAATTCAGTAATGTCACTCTTTTCTTTGTTTGCTTCAGGAGAAACTCTTTTTTCTGAGCACAGTCTCCGGCGGCAGGCTTCAATGACCCAGGCTGAGAAATTCCCGGACCCTTTTTGATCAAGAGCGATGTTAATTTGTTCAATCATTTGGTTAGGAAAGCGGATGTTGCGGGTTGTTGTTCTGCGGGTTCTGTTCTTCGTTGACATGAGGTTGTCCCGTATTCAGTGTCGCTGATTTGTATTGTCTGAAGTTGTTTTTACGTTAAGTTGATGCAGATCAATTAATACGATATCTGCGTCATAATTGATTATTTGACGTGGTTTGATTGCGTAGATGCACGTTGTGACATGTAGATGATAATTATTATCATTTTGCGGGTCCTTTCCGGCGATCCGACAGGTTACGGGGCGGCGACCTCGCGGGTTTTCGCTATTTATGAAAATTTTCCGGTTTAAGGCGTTTCCGTTCTTCTTCGTCATAACTTAATGTTTTTATTTAAAATACCCTCTGAAAAGAAAGGAAACGACAGGTGCTGAAAGCGAGCTTTTTGGCCTCTGTCGTTTCCTTTCTCTGTTTTTGTCCGTGGAATGAACAATGGAAGTCAACAAAAAGCAGCTGGCTGACATTTTCGGTGCGAGTATCCGTACCATTCAGAACTGGCAGGAACAGGGAATGCCCGTTCTGCGAGGCGGTGGCAAGGGTAATGAGGTGCTTTATGACTCTGCCGCCGTCATAAAATGGTATGCCGAAAGGGATGCTGAAATTGAGAACGAAAAGCTGCGCCGGGAAGTTGAAGAACTGCGGCAGGCCAGCGAGACAGATCTCCAGCCAGGGACTATTGAGTACGAACGCCATCGACTTACGCGTGCGCAGGCCGACGCACAGGAGCTGAAAAATGCCAGAGACTCCGCTGAAGTGGTGGAAACCGCATTCTGTACTTTCGTGCTGTCGCGGATCGCAGGTGAAATTGCCAGTATTCTCGACGGGATCCCCCTGTCGGTGCAGCGGCGTTTTCCGGAACTGGAAAACCGACATGTTGATTTCCTGAAACGGGATATCATCAAAGCCATGAACAAAGCAGCCGCGCTGGATGAACTGATACCGGGGTTGCTGAGTGAATATATCGAACAGTCAGGTTAACAGGCTGCGGCATTTTGTCCGCGCCGGGCTTCGCTCACTGTTCAGGCCGGAGCCACAGACCGCCGTTGAATGGGCGGATGCCAATTACTATCTCCCAAAAGAATCCGCATACCAGGAAGGGCGCTGGGAAACACTGCCCTTTCAGCGGGCCATCATGAATGCGATGGGCAGCGACTACATCCGTGAGGTGAATGTGGTGAAGTCTGCCCGTGTCGGTTATTCCAAAATGCTGCTGGGTGTTTATGCCTACTTTATAGAGCATAAGCAGCGCAACACCCTTATCTGGTTGCCGACGGATGGTGATGCCGAGAACTTTATGAAAACCCACGTTGAGCCGACCATCCGCGATATTCCGTCGCTGCTGGCGCTGGCTCCGTGGTATGGCAAAAAGCACCGGGATAACACGCTCACTATGAAGCGTTTTTCCAATGGTCGTGGCTTCTGGTGCCTGGGCGGTAAAGCGGCAAAAAACTACCGTGAAAAGTCGGTGGATGTGGCGGGTTATGATGAACTTGCTGCCTTTGATGAGGATATTGAACAGGAAGGCTCTCCGACGTTCCTTGGCGACAAACGTATTGAAGGCTCGGTCTGGCCAAAGTCCATCCGTGGCTCCACGCCCAAAGTGAGAGGCACCTGCCAGATTGAGCGTGCAGCCAGTGAATCCCCGCATTTTATGCGTTTTCATGTTGCCTGCCCGCACTGCGGGGAGGAGCAGTATCTTAAATTTGGCGACAAAGAGACGCCGTTTGGCCTCAAATGGACGCCGGATGACCCCTCCAGCGTGTTTTATCTCTGCGAGCATAATGCCTGCGTCATCCGCCAGCAGGAGCTGGACTTTACTGATGCCCGTTATATCTGCGAAAAGACCGGGATCTGGACCCGTGATGGCATTCTCTGGTTTTCGTCATCCGGTGAAGAGATTGAGCCGCCGGACAGTGTGACCTTTCACATCTGGACGGCGTACAGCCCGTTCACCACCTGGGTGCAGATTGTCAAAGACTGGATGAAGACGAAAGGGGATACGGGAAAACGTAAAACCTTCGTGAACACCACGCTCGGTGAGACATGGGAAGCGAAAATTGGCGAACGTCCGGATGCTGAGGTGATGGCGGAGCGGAAAGAGCATTATTCAGCGCCCGTTCCTGACCGTGTGGCTTACCTGACCGCCGGTATCGACTCCCAGCTGGACCGCTACGAAATGCGCGTATGGGGATGGGGGCCGGGTGAGGAAAGCTGGCTGATTGACCGGCAGATTATTATGGGCCGCCACGACGATGAACAGACGCTGCTGCGTGTGGATGAGGCCATCAATAAAACCTATACCCGCCGGAATGGTGCAGAAATGTCGGTATCCCGTATCTGCTGGGATACTGGCGGGATTGACCCGACCATTGTGTATGAACGCTCGAAAAAGCATGGGCTGTTCCGGGTGATCCCCATTAAAGGGGCATCCGTCTACGGAAAGCCAGTGGCCAGCATGCCACGTAAGCGAAACAAAAACGGGGTTTACCTTACCGAAATCGGTACGGATACCGCGAAAGAGCAGATTTATAACCGCTTCACACTGACGCCGGAAGGGGATGAACCGCTTCCCGGTGCCGTTCACTTCCCGAATAACCCGGATATTTTTGATCTGACCGAAGCGCAGCAGCTGACTGCTGAAGAGCAGGTCGAAAAATGGGTGGATGGCAGGAAAAAAATACTGTGGGACAGCAAAAAGCGACGCAATGAGGCGCTCGACTGCTTCGTTTATGCGCTGGCGGCGCTGCGCATCAGTATTTCCCGCTGGCAGCTGGATCTCAGTGCACTGCTGGCGAGCCTGCAGGAAGAGGATGGTGCAGCAACCAACAAGAAAACACTGGCAGATTACGCCCGTGCCTTATCCGGAGAGGATGAATGACGCGACAGGAAGAACTTGCCGCTGCCCGTGCGGCACTGCATGACCTGATGACAGGAAAACGGGTGGCAACGGTACAGAAAGACGGACGGCGAGTGGAGTTTACGGCCACTTCCGTGTCTGACCTGAAAAAATACATTGCGGAGCTGGAAGTGCAGACCGGCATGACACAGCGACGCAGGGGACCTGCAGGATTTTATGTATGAAAACGTCCTCCATTCCCACCCTTCTGGGGCCGGACGGCATGACATCGCTGCGTGAATATGCCGGTTATCACGGCGGTGGCAGCGGATTTGGTGGGCAGTTGCGGGCGTGGAACCCACCGAGTGAAAGTGTGGATGCAGCCCTGTTGCCCAACTTTACCCGTGGCAATGCCCGCGCGGACGATCTGGTACGCAATAACGGCTATGCCGCCAACGCCATCCAGCTGCATCAGGATCATATCGTCGGGTCTTTTTTCCGGCTCAGTCATCGCCCAAGCTGGCGCTATCTGGGCATCGGGGAGGAAGAAGCCCGTGCCTTTTCCCGCGAGGTTGAAGCGGCATGGAAAGAGTTTGCCGAGGATGACTGCTGCTGCATTGACGTTGAGCGAAAACGCACGTTTACCATGATGATTCGGGAAGGTGTGGCCATGCACGCCTTTAACGGTGAACTGTTCGTTCAGGCCACCTGGGATACCAGTTCGTCGCGGCTTTTCCGGACACAGTTCCGGATGGTCAGCCCGAAGCGCATCAGCAACCCGAACAATACCGGCGACAGCCGGAACTGCCGTGCCGGTGTGCAGATTAATGACAGCGGTGCGGCGCTGGGATATTACGTCAGCGAGGACGGCTATCCTGGCTGGATGCCGCAGAAATGGACATGGATACCCCGTGAGTTACCCGGCGGGCGCGCCTCGTTCATTCACGTTTTTGAACCCGTGGAGGACGGGCAGACCCGCGGTGCAAATGTGTTTTACAGCGTGATGGAGCAGATGAAGATGCTCGACACGCTGCAGAACACGCAGCTGCAGAGCGCCATTGTGAAGGCGATGTATGCCGCCACCATTGAGAGTGAGCTGGATACGCAGTCAGCGATGGATTTTATTCTGGGCGCGAACAGTAAGGAGCAGCGGGACAAGCTGACCGGCTGGATTGGTGAAATTGCCGCGTATTACGCCGCAGCACCGGTCCGTCTGGGAGGCGCAAAAGTGCCGCACCTGATGCCGGGGGACTCACTGAACCTGCAGACGGCTCAGGACACGGATAACGGCTACTCCGTGTTTGAGCAGTCACTGTTGCGGTATATCGCTGCCGGGCTGGGTGTCTCGTATGAGCAGCTTTCCCGGAATTACGCCCAGATGAGCTACTCCACGGCACGGGCCAGTGCGAACGAGTCGTGGGCGTACTTTATGGGGCGGCGAAAATTCGTCGCATCCCGTCAGGCGAGCCAGATGTTTCTGTGCTGGCTGGAAGAGGCCATCGTTCGCCGCGTGGTGACGTTACCTTCAAAAGCGCGCTTCAGCTTTCAGGAAGCCCGCAGCGCCTGGGGGAACTGTGACTGGATAGGCTCCGGTCGTATGGCCATCGATGGTCTGAAAGAAGTACAGGAAGCGGTGATGCTGATAGAAGCCGGACTGAGTACCTACGAGAAAGAGTGCGCAAAACGCGGTGACGACTATCAGGAAATTTTTGCCCAGCAGGTCCGTGAAACGATGGAGCGCCGTGCAGCCGGTCTTAAACCGCCCGCCTGGGCGGCTGCGGCATTTGAATCCGGACTGCGACAATCAACAGAGGAGGAGAAGAGTGACAGCAGAGCTGCGTAATCTCCCGCATATTGCCAGCATGGCTTTTAATGAGCCGCTGATGCTTGAACCCGCCTATGCGCGGGTTTTCTTTTGTGCGCTTGCAGGCCAGCTTGGGATCAGTCGCCTGACGGATGCAGTATCCGGCGACAGCCTGACTGCCGGAGAGGCACCCGCGGCGCTGGCGTTATCCGGTGATGATGACGGACCACGACAGGCCCGCAGTTATCAGGTCATGAACGGCATCGCCGTGCTGCCGGTGTCCGGTACGCTGGTCAGCCGGACGCGGGCGCTGCAGCCGTATTCGGGAATGACCGGTTACAACGGCATTATCGCCCGTCTGCAACAGGCTGCCAGCGATCCGATGGTGGACGGCATTCTGCTCGATATGGACACACCGGGCGGGATGGTGGCGGGAGCATTTGACTGTGCTGACATCATCGCCCGTGTGCGTGACATAAAGCCGGTATGGGCGCTGGCCAACGACATGAACTGCAGTGCAGGTCAGCTGCTTGCCAGCGCCGCCTCCCGGCGTCTGGTCACGCAGACCGCCCGGACAGGCTCCATCGGCGTCATGATGGCTCACAGTAATTACGGCGCTGCGCTGGAGAAACAGGGCGTGGAAATCACGCTGATTTACAGCGGCAGCCATAAGGTGGATGGCAACCCCTACAGCCATCTACCGGGTGATGTCCGGGAGACACTGCAGTCCCGGATGGATGCAACCCGCCGGATGTTTGCGCAGAAGGTGTCGGCATATACCGGCCTGTCCGTGCAGGCTGTGCTGGATACCGAGGCTGCAGTGTACAGCGGTCAGGAGGCCATTGATGCCGGACTGGCTGATGAACTTGTCAACAGCACCGATGCGATCACCGTTATGCGTGATGCACTGGATGCACGTAAATCCCGTCTCTCAGGAGGGCGAATGACCAAAGAGACTCAATCAACAACTGTTTCAGCCACTGCTTCGCAGGCTGACGTTACTGACGTGGTGCAAGCGACGGAGGGCGAAAACGCCAGCGCGGCGCAGCCGGACGTGAACGCGCAGATCACCGCTGCGGTTGCGGCAGAAAACAGCCGCATTATGGGGATCCTCAACTGTGAGGAAGCTCACGGACGCGAAGAACAGGCACGTGTGCTGGCCGAAACCCCCGGTATGACCGTGGAAACGGCCCGCCGCATTCTGGCAGCTGCACCACAGAGTGCACAGGCGCGCAGTGACACTGCGCTGGATCGTCTGATGCAGGGGGCACCGGCACCACTGGCTGCAGGTAACCCGGCATCTGATGCCGTTAACGATTTGCTGAACACACCAGTGTAAGGGATGTTTATGACGAGCAAAGAAACCTTTACCCATTACCAGCCGCTGGGCAACAGTGACCCGGCACATACGGCAACCGCGCCCGGCGGATTGAGTGCGAAAGCGCCTGCAATGACCCCGCTGATGCTGGACACCTCCACCCGTAAGCTGGTTGCGTGGGATGGCACCACCGACGGTACTGCCGTTGGCATTCTGGCGGTTGATGCTGACCAGACCAGCACCACGCTGACGTTCTACAAGTCCGGCACGTTCCGTTATGAGGATGTGCTCTGGCCGGAGGCTGCCAGCGACGAGACGAAAAAACGGACCGCGTTTGCCGGAACGGCAATCAGCATCGTTTAACCTTACCCTTCATCACTAAAGGCCGCCTGTGCGGCTTTTTTTACGGGATTTTTTTATGTCGATGTACACAACCGCCCAGCTGCTGGCGGCAAATGAGCAGAAATTTAAGTTTGATCCGCTGTTTCTGCGTCTCTTTTTCCGTGAGAGCTATCCCTTCACCACGGAGAAAGTCTATCTCTCACAAATTCCGGGACTGGTAAACATGGCGCTGTACGTTTCGCCGATTGTTTCCGGTGAGGTTATCCGTTCCCGTGGCGGCTCCACCTCTGAATTTACGCCGGGATATGTCAAACCCAAGCATGAGGTGAATCCGCAGATGACCCTGCGTCGCCTGCCGGATGAAGATCCGCAGAATCTGGCGGACCCGGCTTACCGCCGCCGTCGCATCATCATGCAGAACATGCGAGACGAAGAGCTGGCCATTGCTCAGGTCGAAGAGATGCAGGCAGTTTCTGCTGTGCTTAAGGGCAAATACACCATGACCGGTGAAGCCTTCGATCCGGTTGAGGTGGATATGGGCCGCAGTGCGGCGAACAACATCACACAGTCCGGTGGTACGGAGTGGAGCAAGCGTGACAAGTCCACGTATGACCCGACCGACGATATCGAAGCCTATGCGCTGAACGCCAGCGGCGTGGTGAATATCATCGTGTTTGATCCGAAAGGCTGGGCGCTGTTCCGTTCCTTCAAAGCCGTCAAGGAGAAGCTGGATACCCGTCGCGGCTCTCATTCCGAGCTGGAGACAGCGGTAAAAGACCTGGGCGAAGCGGTGTCCTATAAGGGGATGTATGGCGATACGGCGATCGTCGTGTATTCCGGACAGTACGTGGAAAACGACGTCAAAAAGAACTTCCTGCCGGACAACACGATGGTGCTGGGGAACACTCAGGCACGCGGTCTGCGCACCTATGGCTGCATTCAGGATGCGGACGCACAGCGCGAAGGTATTAACGCCTCTGCCCGCTACCCGAAAAACTGGGTGACCACCGGCGATCCGGCGCGTGAGTTCACCATGATTCAGTCAGCACCGCTGATGCTGCTGGCTGATCCTGATGCGTTCGTGTCCGTACAACTGGCGTAATCATGGCCCTTCGGGGCCATTTTCTCTCTGTGGAGGAGTCCATGACGAAAGATGAACTGATTGCCCGTCTTCAGGTGCTGGGTGAGCAACTGAACCGTGATGTCAGCCTGACGGGGACGAAAGAAGAACTGGTGCTCCGTGTGGCAGAGCTGGAAGAGGAGCTTGATGACACGGATGACGCTGCCGGTCAGGACACATCTGTCAGCCCGGAAAATGCGCTGACCGGACATGAAAATGAGGTGGTATCAGCGCAGCCGGATACCGTGATTGATACGGCTGCTCTGGTCACGGTCGTGGCACTGGTGACGCTGCATACTGATGCACTTCACGCCACGCGGGATGAGCCTGTGGCATTTGTGCTGCCGGGAACGGCGTTTCGTGTCTCTGCCGGTGTGGCAGCCGAAATGACAGAACATGGCCTGGCCAGAATGCAATAACGGGAGGCGCTGTGGCTGATTCCGATAACCTGTTCGATGCTGCCATTGCCCGCGCCGATGAAACGATACGCGGGTACATGGGAACGTCAGCCACCATGACATCCGGTGAGCTGTCCGGTGCTGTGATACGTGGTGTTTTTGATGACCCTGAAAATATCAGCTATGCCGGACAGGGGGTGCGCGTTGAAGGCTCCAGCCCGTCCCTGTTTGTCCGGACTGATGATGTGCGGCAGCTGCGGCGTGGAGACACACTGACCATCGGCGAGGAAAACTTCTGGGTGGACCGGATTTCGCCGGATGATGGCGGAAGCTGTCATCTCTGGCTTGGGCGTGGCGTGCCGCCTGCCGTTAACCGTCGCCGCTGAAAGGGGGATGTATGGCCATAAAAGGTCTTGAGCAGGCCGTTGAAAACCTCAGCCGTATCAGCAAAACGGCGGTGCCTGGTGCCGCCGCAATGGCCATTAACCGCGTTGCGTCATCCGCGATATCGCAGTCTGCGTCACAGGTTGCCCGTGAGACAAAGGTACGCCGGAAACTGGTAAAGGAAAGGGCCAGGCTGAAAAGGGCCACGGTCAAAAATCCGCAGGCCAGAATCAGGGTTAACCGGGGGGATTTGCCCGTAATCAAGCTGGGTAACGCGCGGGTTGTCCTTTCCCGCCGCAGACGTCGTAAAAAGGGGCAGCGTTCATCCCTGAAAGGTGGCGGCAGCGTGCTTGTGGTGGGAAACCGTCGTATTCCCGGCGCGTTTATTCAGCAACTGAAAAATGGCCGGTGGCATGTCATGCAGCGTGTGGCCGGGAAAAACCGTTACCCCATTGATGTGGTGAAAATCCCGATGGCGGTGCCGCTGACCACGGCGTTTAAACAGAATATTGAACGGATACGGCGTGAACGTCTTCCGAAAGAGCTGGGCTATGCGCTGCAGCATCAACTGAGAATGGTAATAAAGCGATGAAACATACTGAACTCCGTGCAGCCGTACTGGATGCACTGGAGAAGCATGACACCGGGGCGACGTTTTTTGATGGTCGCCCCGCTGTTTTTGATGAGGCGGATTTTCCGGCAGTTGCCGTTTATCTCACCGGCGCTGAATACACGGGCGAAGAGCTGGACAGCGATACATGGCAGGCGGAGCTGCATATTGAAGTTTTCCTGCCTGCTCAGGTGCCGGATTCAGAGCTGGATGCGTGGATGGAGTCCCGGATTTATCCGGTGATGAGTGATATCCCGGCACTGTCAGATTTGATCACCAGTATGGTGGCCAGCGGCTATGACTACCGGCGCGACGATGATGCGGGCCTGTGGAGTTCAGCCGATCTGACTTATGTCATTACCTATGAAATGTGAGGACGCTATGCCTGTACCAAATCCTGTAATGCCGGTGAAAGGTGCCGGGACCACCCTGTGGGTTTATAAGGGAAGCGGTGACCCTTATGCGAATCCGCTTTCAGACGTTGACTGGTCGCGTCTGGCAAAAGTTAAAGACCTGACGCCCGGCGAACTGACCGCTGAGTCCTATGACGACAGCTATCTCGATGATGAAGATGCAGACTGGACTGCGACCGGGCAGGGGCAGAAATCTGCCGGAGATACCAGCTTCACGCTGGCGTGGATGCCCGGAGAGCAGGGGCAGCAGGCGCTGCTGGCGTGGTTTAATGAAGGGGATACCCGAGCCTATAAAATCCGCTTCCCGAACGGCACGGTCGATGTGTTCCGCGGCTGGGTCAGCAGTATCGGTAAGGCGGTGACGGCGAAGGAAGTGATCACCCGCACGGTGAAAGTCACCAACGTGGGCCGTCCGTCGATGGCAGAAGATCGCAGCACGGTGACGGCGACAACCGGCATGACTGTGACGCCTGCCAGCACCTCGGTGGTGAAAGGGCAGAGCACCACGCTGACCGTGGCATTCCAGCCGGAAGGCGCAACCGACAAGAGCTTCCGTGCGGTGTCTGCGGATAAAACAAAAGCCACCGTGTCGGTCAGTGGTATGACCATCACCGTGAAAGGTGTTGCTGCAGGCAAGGTCAACATTCCGGTCGTATCCGGTAATGGTGAACTTGCTGCGGTTGCAGAAATCACCGTCACCGCCAGTTAATCCGGGGAGTCAGCGATGTTCCTGAAAACCGAATCATTTGAACATAACGGTGTGACCGTCACGCTTTCTGAACTGTCAGCCCTGCAGCGAATTGAGCATCTCGCCCTGATGAAACGGCAGGCAGAACAGGCGGAGTCAGACAGCAACCGGAAGTTTACTGTGGAAGACGCCATCAGAACCGGCGCGTTTCTGGTGGCGATGTCCCTGTGGCATAACCATCCGCAGAAGACGCAGATGCCGTCCATGAATGAAGCCGTTAAACAGATTGAGCAGGAAGTGCTTACCACCTGGCCCACGGAGGCAATTTCTCATGCTGAAAACGTGGTGTACCGGCTGTCTGGTATGTATGAGTTTGTTGTGAATAATGCCCCTGAACAGACAGAGGACGCCGGGCCCGCAGAGCCTGTTTCTGCGGGAAAGTGTTCGACGGTGAGCTGAGTTTTGCCCTGAAACTGGCGCGAGAGATGGGGCGACCCGACTGGCGTGCCATGCTTGCCGGGATGTCATCCACGGAGTATGCCGACTGGCACCGCTTTTACAGTACCCATTATTTTCATGATGTTCTGCTGGATATGCACTTTTCCGGGCTGACGTACACCGTGCTCAGCCTGTTTTTCAGCGATCCGGATATGCATCCGCTGGATTTCAGTCTGCTGAACCGGCGTGAGGCTGACGAAGAGCCTGAAGATGATGTGCTGATGCAGAAAGCGGCAGGGCTTGCCGGAGGCGTCCGCTTTGGCCCGGACGGGAATGAAGTTATCCCCGCTTCCCCGGATGTGGCGGACATGACGGAGGATGACGTAATGCTGATGACAGTATCAGAAGGGATCGCAGGAGGAGTCCGGTATGGCTGAACCGGTAGGCGATCTGGTCGTTGATTTAAGTCTGGATGCGGCCAGATTTGACGAGCAGATGGCCAGAGTCAGGCGTCATTTTTCCGGTACGGAAACTGATGCGAAAAAAACAGCGGCAGTCGTTGAACAGTCGCTGAGCCGACAGGCGCTGGCTGCACAGAAAGCGGGGATTTCCGTCGGGCAGTATAAAGCCGCCATGCGTATGCTGCCTGCACAGTTCACCGACGTGGCCACGCAGCTTGCAGGCGGGCAAAGCCCGTGGCTGATCCTGCTGCAACAGGGGGGGCAGGTTAAGGACTCCTTCGGCGGGATGATCCCCATGTTCAGGGGGCTTGCCGGTGCGATCACCCTGCCGATGGTGGGGGCCACCTCGCTGGCGGTGGCGACCGGTGCGCTGGCGTATGCCTGGTATCAGGGCAACTCAACCCTGTCCGATTTCAACAAAACGCTGGTCCTTTCCGGCAATCAGGCGGGACTGACGGCAGATCGTATGCTGGTCCTGTCCAGAGCCGGGCAGGCGGCAGGGCTGACGTTTAACCAGACCAGCGAGTCACTGACGGCGCTGGTGAATGCCGGTGTGCGTGGTGGTGAGCAGTTTGAGGCGATCAGCCAGAGTGTGGCGCGTTTCTCCTCTGCATCCGGCGTGGAGGTGGACAAGGTCGCTGAAGCCTTCGGGAAGCTGACCACAGACCCGACGTCGGGACTGACAGCGATGGCACGTCAGTTCCATAACGTGACGGCGGAGCAGATTGCGTATGTTGCTCAGTTGCAGCGTTCCGGAGATGAAGCCGGGGCATTGCAGGCGGCGAACGAGGCCGCAACGAAAGGGTTTGATGACCAGACCCGCCGCCTGAAAGAGAACATGGGCACGCTGGAGACCTGGGCAGACAGGACAGCACGGGCATTCAAATCCATGTGGGATTCGGTGCTGGATATTGGTCGCCCGGACACTGCCCAGGGAATGCTGGAGAAAGCAGAAAAGGCTTTTGATGAGGCGGACAAAAAATGGCAGTGGTATCAGAGCCGGAGCCACCGGCGCGGTAAAACCTCAGCATTTCTTGCCAATCTCCGGGGAGCATGGGAGGACAGAGCGAATGCGCAACTTGGGCTTTCAGCCGCCACGTTGCAGGCCGATCTTGAAAAGGCCAGAGAGATGGCAGCAAAGGACTGGGCCGAGTCTGAGGCATCACGGCTGAAATATACCGAAGAGGCGCAGAAGGCTTACGAACGGCTGCAGACGCCGCTGGAGAAATATACCGCCCGTCAGGAAGAACTGAACAAGGCACTGAAAGACGGGAAAATCCTGCAGGCGGATTACAACACGCTGATGGCGGCGGCGAAAAAGGATTATGAAGCGACGCTGAAAAAGCCGAAACAGTCCGGCGTGAAGGTGTCTGCGGGCGATCGTCAGGAAGACAGTGCTCATGCTGCCCTGCTGACGCTTCAGGCTGAACTCCGGACGCTGGAGAAGCATGCCGGAGCAAATGAGAAAATCAGCCAGCAGCGCCGGGATTTGTGGAAGGCGGAGAGCCAGTTCGCGGTACTGGAGGAGGCGGCGCAACGTCGCCAGCTGTCTGCACAGGAGAAATCCCTGCTGGCGCATAAAGATGAGACGCTGGAGTACAAACGCCAGCTGGCTGCACTTGGCGACAAGGTTACGTATCAGGAGCGCCTGAACGCGCTGGCGCAGCAGGCGGATAAATTCGCACAGCAGCAACGGGCAAAACGGGCCGCCATTGATGCGAAAAGCCGGGGGCTGACTGACCGGCAGGCAGAACGGGAAGCCACGGAACAGCGCCTGAAGGAACAGTATGGCGATAATCCGCTGGCGCTGAATAACGTCATGTCAGAGCAGAAAAAGACCTGGGCGGCTGAAGACCAGCTTCGCGGGAGCTGGATGGCAGGCCTGAAGTCCGGCTGGAGTGAGTGGGAAGAGAGCGCCACGGACAGTATGTCGCAGGTAAAAAGTGCAGCCACGCAGACCTTTGATGGTATTGCACAGAATATGGCGGCGATGCTGACCGGCAGTGAGCAGAACTGGCGCAGCTTCACCCGTTCCGTGCTGTCCATGATGACAGAAATTCTGCTTAAGCAGGCAATGGTGGGGATTGTCGGGAGTATCGGCAGCGCCATTGGCGGGGCTGTTGGTGGCGGCGCATCCGCGTCAGGCGGTACAGCCATTCAGGCCGCTGCGGCGAAATTCCATTTTGCAACCGGAGGATTTACGGGAACCGGCGGCAAATATGAGCCAGCGGGGATTGTTCACCGTGGTGAATTTGTCTTCACGAAGGAGGCAACCAGCCGGATTGGCGTGGGGAATCTTTACCGGCTGATGCGCGGCTATGCCACCGGCGGTTATGTCGGTACACCGGGCAGCATGGCAGACAGCCGGTCGCAGGCGTCCGGGACGTTTGAGCAGAATAACCATGTGGTGATTAACAACGACGGCACGAACGGTCAGATAGGTCCGGCTGCTCTGAAGGCGGTGTATGACATGGCCCGCAAGGGTGCCCGTGATGAAATTCAGACACAGATGCGTGATGGTGGCCTGTTCTCCGGAGGTGGACGATGAAGACCTTCCGCTGGAAAGTGAAACCCGGTATGGATGTGGCTTCGGTCCCTTCTGTAAGAAAGGTGCGCTTTGGTGATGGCTATTCTCAGCGAGCGCCTGCCGGGCTGAATGCCAACCTGAAAACGTACAGCGTGACGCTTTCTGTCCCCCGTGAGGAGGCCACGGTACTGGAGTCGTTTCTGGAAGAGCACGGGGGCTGGAAATCCTTTCTGTGGACGCCGCCTTATGAGTGGCGGCAGATAAAGGTGACCTGCGCAAAATGGTCGTCGCGGGTCAGTATGTTGCGTGTTGAGTTCAGCGCAGAGTTTGAACAGGTGGTGAACTGATGCAGGATATCCGGCAGGAAACACTGAATGAATGCACCCGTGCGGAGCAGTCGGCCAGCGTGGTGCTCTGGGAAATCGACCTGACAGAGGTCGGTGGAGAACGTTATTTTTTCTGTAATGAGCAGAACGAAAAAGGTGAGCCGGTCACCTGGCAGGGGCGACAGTATCAGCCGTATCCCATTCAGGGGAGCGGTTTTGAACTGAATGGCAAAGGCACCAGTACGCGCCCCACGCTGACGGTTTCTAACCTGTACGGTATGGTCACCGGGATGGCGGAAGATATGCAGAGTCTGGTCGGCGGAACGGTGGTCCGGCGTAAGGTTTACGCCCGTTTTCTGGATGCGGTGAACTTCGTCAACGGAAACAGTGACGCCGATCCGGAGCAGGAGGTGATCAGCCGCTGGCGCATCGAGCAGTGCAGCGAACTGAGCGCGGTCAGTGCCTCTTTTGTACTGTCCACGCCGACGGAAACGGACGGTGCCGTTTTTCCGGGACGTATCATGCTGGCCAACACCTGCACCTGGACCTATCGCGGTGATGAGTGCGGTTATCACGGTCCGGCGGTCGCGGATGAATATGATCAGCCGACGTCCGATATCACGAAGGATAAATGCAGCAAATGCCTGAGCGGCTGTAAGTTTCGCAATAACGTCGGCAACTTTGGCGGCTTCCTTTCCATTAACAAACTTTCGCAGTGAATCCCATGACAGAGACAGAATCAGCGATTCTGGCGCACGCCCGGCGATGTGCGCCAGCGGAGTCGTGCGGCTTCGTGGTGAGAACACCGGAGGGGGAAAGATATTTTCCCTGCGTGAATATCTCCGGTGAGCCGGAGGCGTATTTCCGGATGTCGCCGGAGGACTGGCTGCGGGCAGAGATGCAGGGTGAGATTGTGGCGCTGGTCCACAGCCACCCCGGTGGTCTGCCCTGGCTGAGTGAGACCGACCGGCGGCTGCAGGTGCAGAGTGATTTGCCGTGGTGGCTGGTTTGCCGGGGGGCGATTCACAAGTTCCGCTGTGTGCCACATCTTTCCGGGCGGCGCTTTGAGCACGGGGTGACGGACTGTTACACGCTGTTCCGGGATGCTTACCATCTGGCGGGGATTGAGATGCCGGATTTTCATCGCGAGGATGACTGGTGGCGTCACGGTCAGAATCTCTATCTGGATAATCTGGAGGCCACAGGGCTGTATCAGGTGCCGTTGTCATCAGCACAACCGGGCGATGTGCTGCTGTGCTGTTTTGGTTCATCGGTGCCGAATCATGCCGCCATTTACTGTGGTGACAGCGAGCTGCTGCACCATATTCCTGAACAACTGAGCAAACGAGAGAGGTACACCGACAAATGGCAGCGACGCACACACTCCCTCTGGCGTCACCGGGAATGGCACGCATCTGCCTTTACGGGGATTTGCAACGATTTGGCCGCCGCATCGACCTTCGTGTGAAAACGGGGGCTGAAGCCATCCGCGCACTGGCCACACAGCTCCCGGCGTTTCGTCAGAAACTGAGCGACGGCTGGTATCAGGTACGGATTGCCGGGCGGGACGTCAGCACGTCCGGGTTAACGGCGCAGTTACATGAGACTCTGCCTGACGGCGCTGTGATTCATATTGTTCCCAGAGTCGCCGGGGCCAAGTCAGGGGGCGTATTCCAGATTGTTCTGGGGGCTGCCGCCATTGCCGGATCATTCTTTACTGCCGGAGCCACCCTTGCAGCATGGGGGGCAGCCATTGGGGCCGGTGGTATGACCGGCATCCTGTTTTCTCTCGGTGCCAGTATGGTGCTCGGTGGTGTGGCGCAGATGCTGGCACCGAAAGCCAGAACTCCCCGTACACAGACAACGGATAACGGTAAGCAGAACACCTATTTCTCCTCACTGGATAACATGGTTGCCCAGGGCAATGTTCTGCCTGTTCTGTACGGGGAAATGCGCGTGGGGTCTCGCGTGGTTTCTCAGGAGATCAGCACGGCAGACGAAGGGGATGGTGGTCAGGTTGTGGTGATTGGTCGCTGATGAAAAACGTTTATGTGAAACCGCCTCCGGGCGGTTTTGTCGTTTATGGAGCGTGAGGAATGGGTAAAGGCAGCAGTAAGGGGCATACTCCGCGCGAAGCGAAGGACAACCTGAAGTCCACGCAGTTGCTGAGTGTGATCGATGCCATCAGCGAAGGGCCGATTGAAGGTCCGGTGGATGGATTAAAAAGCGTGCTGCTGAACAGTACGCCAGTGCTGGACAGTGAGGGGAATACCAACATCTCCGGCGTCACGGTGGTGTTCCGGGCCGGTGAGCAGGAGCAGACACCGCCGGAGGGATTTGAATCCTCCGGCTCCGAGACGGTGCTGGGTACGGAAGTGAAATACGACACGCCGATCACCTGGACCATCACGTCGGCAAACATTGACCGACTGCGTGTTACCTTCGGCGTGCAGGCACTGGTGGAAACCACCTCAAAGGGGGACAGGAATCCGTCGGAAGTCCGCCTGCTGGTTCAGATACAGCGTAATGGTGGCTGGGTGACGGAAAAAGACATCACCATTAAGGGCAAAACCACCTCGCAGTATCTGGCCTCGGTGGTGGTGGGTAACCTGCCGCCGCGCCCGTTCAGTATACGGATGCGCAGGATGACGCCGGACAGCACCACAGACCAGCTGCAGAACAAAACGCTCTGGTCGTCATACACCGAAATCATCGATGTGAAACAGTGCTACCCGAACACGGCACTGGTCGGTGTGCAGGTGGACTCGGAGCAGTTCGGCAGCCAGCAGGTGAGCCGTAATTATCATCTGCGCGGGCGTATTCTGCAGGTGCCGTCGAACTATAACCCGCAGACGCGGCAATACAGCGGTATCTGGGACGGAACGTTTAAACCGGCATACAGCAACAACATGGCCTGGTGTCTGTGGGATATGCTGACCCATCCGCGCTACGGCATGGGGAAACGTCTTGGTGCGGCGGATGTGGATAAATGGGCGCTGTATGTCATCGGCCAGAATTGCGACCAGTCGGTGCCGGACGGCTTTGGCGGCACGGAGCCGCGCATCACCTGTAATGCCTGGCTGACCACACAGCGCAAGGCGTGGGATGTGCTCAGTGATTTCTGCTCGGCGATGCGCTGTATGCCGATATGGAACGGGCAGACGCTGACGTTCGTGCAGGACCGACCATCAGATAAGGTGTGGACCTATAACCGCAGTAATGTGGTGATGCCGGATGATGGCGCGCCGTTCCGCTACAGCTTCAGCGCCCTGAAGGACCGCCATAATGCCGTTGAGGTGAACTGGATTGACCCGGATAACGGCTGGGAGACGGCGACAGAGCTTGTGGAGGACACGCAGGCCATTGCCCGTTACGGTCGTAACGTCACGAAGATGGATGCCTTTGGCTGTACCAGTCGGGGGCAGGCGCACCGCGCCGGGCTGTGGCTGATTAAAACGGAACTGCTGGAAACGCAGACCGTGGACTTCAGCGTGGGTGCGGAAGGGCTTCGCCATGTACCGGGGGATGTCATTGAAATCTGCGATGATGACTATGCGGGTATCAGCACCGGCGGGCGCGTGCTGGCGGTGAACAGCCAGACCCGGACGCTGACGCTCGACCGTGAAATCACGCTGCCATCCTCCGGTACCACGCTGATAAGCCTGGTTGACGGAAGTGGCAATCCGGTCAGCGTGGAGGTCCAGTCCGTCACCGACGGCGTGAAGGTAAAAGTGAGCCGTGTTCCTGACGGCGTTGCCGGATACAGCGTGTGGGGGCTGAAGCTGCCGACGCTGCGCCAGCGACTGTTCCGCTGCGTGAGTATCCGTGAGAACGACGACGGCACGTATGCCATCACCGCCGTGCAGCATGTGCCGGAAAAAGAGGCCATCGTGGATAACGGGGCGCACTTTGACGGCGACCAGAGCGGCACGGTGAATGGTGTCACGCCGCCAGCGGTGCAGCACCTGACTGCCGAAGTCACCGCAGACAGCGGGGAATATCAGGTGCTGGCGCGCTGGGACACACCGAAGGTGGTGAAGGGCGTGAGCTTCCTGCTCCGTCTGACCGTAACAGCGGACGACGGCAGTGAGCGGCTGGTCAGCACGGCCCGGACGACGGAAACCACATACCGCTTCACACAACTGGCGTTGGGGAACTACAGGCTGACAGTCCGGGCGGTAAATGCGTGGGGACAGCAGGGCGATCCGGCATCGGTATCGTTCCGGATTGCCGCACCGGCAGCGCCGTCTCGGATTGAGCTGACACCGGGCTATTTTCAGATAACCGCCACGCCGCATCTTGCGGTTTATGACCCGACGGTACAGTTTGAGTTCTGGTTCTCGGAAAAACGGATTGCGGATATCAGGCAGGTTGAAACCAGCGCGCGTTATCTTGGTACGGCACTGTACTGGATAGCCGCCAGTATCAATATCAAACCGGGCCATGATTATTATTTTTACGTTCGCAGTGTGAACACCGTTGGCAAATCGGCATTCGTGGAGGCTGTCGGTCAGCCGAGTGATGATGCATCAGGCTATCTGGATTTTTTCAAAGGCGAGATAGGGAAAACCCATCTGGCTCAGGAGCTGTGGACGCAGATTGATAACGGTCAGCTTGCGCCTGACCTGACTGAAATCAGGACGTCCATAACGGATGTCAGCAATGAAATAACACAGACCGTCAATAAGAAACTGGAAGACCAGAGTGCAGCGATCCAGCAGATACAGAAGGTTCAGGTTGATACAAATAATAATCTGAACAGCATGTGGGCTGTGAAGCTGCAGCAGATGCAGGACGGACGCCTTTATATTGCGGGTATCGGTGCCGGTATTGAGAACACCCCCGACGGCATGCAGAGTCAGGTGCTGCTGGCGGCAGACAGGATTGCGATGATTAATCCTGCAAATGGCAACACAAAACCGATGTTTGTTGGTCAGGGTGATCAGATATTCATGAATGAAGTGTTCCTGAAATATCTGACGGCTCCCACCATTACCAGCGGCGGTAATCCTCCTGCATTTTCCATGACACCGGACGGAAAGCTGACCGCTAAAAATGCAGATATCAGTGGCAGTGTGAATGCGAACGCCGGGACGCTCAACAACGTTACGATAAATGAGAACTGTCAGATTAAAGGGAAACTGTCAGCCAACCAGATTGAAGGCGATATTGTCAAAACAGTGGGTAAGGCTTTCCCGCGGGACTCCCGGGCACCGGAGCGGTGGCCATCAGGGACCATTACCGTCAGGATTTATGACGATCAGCCGTTTGACCGGCAGATTGTTATTCCGGCGGTGGCATTCAGCGGTGCTAAACATGAGAGAGAGCATACTGATATTTACTCCTCATGCCGCCTGATAGTGAAGAAAAATGGTGCTGAAATTTATAACCGTACCGCGCTGGATAATACGCTGATTTACAGTGGTGTTATTGATATGCCAGCTGGTCACGGCCACATGACGCTGGAGTTTTCGGTGTCAGCATGGCTGGTAAATGACTGGTATCCCACAGCAAGTATCAGCGATTTGCTGGTTGTGGTGATGAAGAAAGCCACCGCAGGCATCAGTATCAGCTGAATTTTATAACCCATATACGGGCGCCAGAAATGGCGCCTTTTTTATTGCAGAAAAGCGAGAGGTAATTATGCGTAAAGTTTGTGCAGCCATTTTGTCCGCAGCCATTTGTCTGGCCGTATCCGGTGCGCCTGTATGGGCGTCTGAACATCAGTCCACGCTGAGCGCGGGGTATCTTCATGCCCGGACGAACGTTCCCGGCAGTGATGATCTGAACGGGATTAACGTGAAATACCGTTATGAGTTTACGGACACACTGGGGATGGTGACGTCGTTCAGCTATGCAGGAGACAAGAATCGCCAGCTTACCCGTTACAGCGATACCCGCTGGCATGAAGATTCCGTGCGTAACCGCTGGTTCAGCGTGATGGCGGGGCCGTCTGTACGCGTGAATGAATGGTTCAGCGCGTATGCGATGGCAGGCGTGGCTTACAGCCGTGTGTCGACTTTTTCCGGGGATTATCTCCGCGTAACTGACAACAAGGGAAAAACGCACGACGTGCTGACCGGAAGTGATGACGCTCGCCACAGTAACACCTCTCTGGCGTGGGGAGCTGGCGTGCAGTTTAACCCGACCGAATCCGTGGCCGTTGACGTCGCTTATGAAGGCTCCGGCAGCGGTGACTGGCGTACCAACAGTTTCATCGTTGGTGTCGGTTATAAATTCTGATTAGCCAGGTAACACAGTGTTATGACAGCCCGCCGGTTCAGGCGGGCTTTTTTGTGGGGGGAATATGGCAGTACGGATTTCAGGTGTACTGAAAGATGGCGCAGGTAAGCCGATACAAAACTGCACCATTCAGCTAAAGGCCAGGCGCAACAGCACCACGGTGGTGGTGAACACAGTGGCCTCAGAAAACCCGGATGAAGCCGGGCGTTACACAATGGACGTCGAGTATGGTCAGTACAGCGTCAGTCTGTTGGTGGAGGGATTCCCGCCGTCACACGCCGGGATTATCACCGTATATGAGGACTCAAAGCCGGGCACACTGAATGATTTCCTCGGTGCAATGACGGAGGATGATGTCCGGCCAGAGGCACTGCGCCGTTTTGAACTGATGGTGGAAGAGGTGGCGCGTAACGCGTCCGCAGTGGCACAGAACACGGCAGCCGCGAAGAAGTCAGCCGGCGATGCCGGCACATCTGCCCGTGAGGCGGCAACCCATGCGACTGATGCTGCAGGCTCAGCACGCGCAGCCAGCACGTCAGCCGGACAGGCCGCTTCGTCGGCTCAGTCAGCGTCTTCCAGCGCAGGAACGGCATCAGCAAAGGCCACTGAAGCATCAAAAAGTGCTGCCGCTGCAGAGTCCTCAAAAAGCGCGGCGGCCACCAGTGCCGCTGCGGCAAAAACGTCAGAAACGAATGCGGCAGCGTCACAACAATCAGCAGCCACTTCAGCATCCACCGCGACCACGAAAGCGTCAGAAGCTGCCACCTCAGCCCGGGATGCGGCGGCCTCAAAAGAGGCAGCGAAATCATCAGAAACGAACGCATCATCAAGCGCCAGTAGTGCCGCTTCCTCGGCAACGGCGGCAGGCAATTCCGCGAAGGCGGCAAAGACGTCTGAGACAAACGCCAGGTCTTCTGAAACGGCAGCGGGACAGAGTGCCTCAGCTGCGGCAGGCTCAAAAACAGCGGCTGCGTCGTCTGCCAGTGCCGCGTCAACAAGTGCCGGGCAGGCCTCAGCCAGTGCCACCGCCGCCGGAAAATCGGCAGAAAGTGCTGCATCGTCCGCTTCAACAGCCACAACGAAGGCTGGCGAAGCCGCTGTACAGGCCAGCGCAGCAGCGAGGTCTGCTTCCGCAGCGAAGACATCCGAGACGAACGCGAAAGCGTCGGAAACCAGCGCAGAATCCTCAAAAACGGCTGCCGCATCGTCCGCCAGTTCGGCGGCGTCATCGGCATCATCTGCGTCTGCTTCAAAAGATGAGGCGACCAGACAAGCGTCCGCAGCGAAGGGCAGCGCCACGACGGCATCCACGAAGGCGACAGAGGCAGCTGGCAGTGCGACGGCGGCAGCTCAGAGCAAAAGTACGGCGGAATCCGCGGCAACGCGCGCTGAGACAGCGGCAAAACGGGCAGAGGATATTGCATCCGCCGTGGCGCTTGAGGATGCGAGCACGACGAAAAAGGGGATAGTACAGCTCAGCAGTGCGACCAATAGCACTTCCGAGTCACTGGCGGCAACGCCAAAAGCCGTTAAGGCCGCGTATGACCTGGCTAACGGGAAATACACCGCACAGGATGCAACGACAGCACAGAAAGGGATAATCCAGCTAAGCAGCGCGACCAACAGCACGTCTGAAACGCTGGCGGCAACGCCAAAGGCAGTAAAATCAGCCTATGACAATGCAGAGAAACGTCTGCAGAAAGACCAGAACGGCGCTGATATACCCGATAAGGGACGCTTCCTGAACAACATTAACGCGGTCAGTAAAACAGACTTTGCTGATAAGCGTGGTATGCGTTATGTGCGGGTTAACGCTCCTGCAGGTGCAACATCTGGAAAATATTACCCTGTTGTTGTTATGCGTTCTGCTGGCTCAGTAAGCGAACTGGCATCAAGGGTCATTATCACCACGGCAACGCGAACCGCAGGCGATCCGATGAATAACTGCGAGTTTAACGGATTTGTTATGCCTGGTGGCTGGACTGACAGGGGGCGTTATGCTTATGGAATGTTCTGGCAATATCAAAACAATGAACGAGCCATCCACTCAATAATGATGAGTAATAAGGGCGATGATTTGCGCTCTGTGTTCTATGTTGATGGCGCTGCTTTCCCTGTTTTTGCGTTTATCGAAGATGGCCTGTCAATATCCGCACCTGGTGCTGATCTCGTTGTTAATGATACGACCTATAAGTTTGGGGCAACAAATCCAGCGACTGAATGTATCGCGGCGGACGTTATCCTTGATTTTAAGAGTGGGCGTGGTTTTTATGAGTCTCATTCGTTAATCGTTAACGATAACTTGTCGTGCAAAAAACTTTTTGCCACAGACGAAATTGTAGCGCGTGGTGGTAATCAGATTCGAATGATAGGTGGGGAGTATGGTGCATTATGGCGTAATGATGGCGCTAAAACTTACCTGCTGCTTACCAATCAAGGTGATGTTTATGGTGGCTGGAATACATTAAGACCGTTTGCTATTGATAACGCAACCGGCGAACTGGTTATTGGAACCAAACTGTCCGCAAGTCTGAACGGTAATGCATTAACAGCAACAAAGCTGCAAACGCCAAGACGGGTTTCTGGTGTTGAGTTTGATGGTTCCAGAGATATTACTTTAACCGCCGCGCATGTGGCTGCTTTTGCCAGAAGGGCAACGGATACATATGCCGATGCGGATGGTGGCGTTCCATGGAATGCCGAATCAGGCGCTTACAATGTCACTCGCTCTGGCGACAGCTATATTCTGGTTAACTTCTATACCGGAGTCGGAAGTTGCCGGACCCTGCAGATGAAGGCGCATTACAGAAATGGTGGTCTGTTCTACCGTTCTTCAAGAGACGGTTATGGTTTTGAGGATGACTGGGCAGAAGTTTATACTTCGAAAAATCTTCCACCAGAAAGCTACCCAGTCGGCGCACCAATCCCGTGGCCATCAGATACCGTTCCGTCTGGCTATGCCCTGATGCAGGGGCAGACTTTTGACAAATCTGCATACCCGAAACTTGCAGTGGCTTATCCGTCAGGCGTTATTCCTGATATGCGTGGCTGGACGATTAAGGGCAAGCCCGCCAGTGGTCGTGCCGTATTGTCTCAGGAACAGGACGGCATTAAATCGCACACCCACAGCGCCAGCGCATCCAGTACGGATTTGGGGACGAAAACCACATCGTCGTTTGATTACGGCACTAAATCCACGAATAACACTGGTGCGCATACTCATAGTTTAAGTGGCAGCACGAATGCAGCTGGTAATCACAGCCATAGAGATGGCCGTCGATTTAACCCCAGTGTTTTTAAAGATACTTATCAATATGGTTATACAAGCTCAGGTCAAAATACCTGGGGTGTACAAGGCTCAGTAGGTATGTCTACGGGGTGGTTAGCTAATACCAGTACAGATGGTAATCATAGCCACTCACTGTCCGGCACAGCAGCATCTGCAGGTGCACACGCGCATACTGTCGGTATTGGTGCTCATACGCACTCCGTTGCGATTGGTTCACATGGACACACCATCACCGTTAACGCTGCTGGTAATGCGGAAAACACCGTCAAAAACATCGCATTTAACTATATTGTGAGGCTTGCATAATGGCATTCAGAATGAGTGAACAACCACGGACCATAAAAATTTATAATCTGCTGGCCGGAACTAATGAATTTATTGGTGAAGGTGACGCATATATTCCGCCTCATACAGGTCTGCCAGCAAACAGTACCGATATTGCACCGCCAGATATTCCGGCTGGCTTCGTGGCTGTTTTCAACAGTGATGAGTCATCGTGGCATCTCGTTGAAGACCATCGGGGTAAAACGGTTTATGACGTAGCGTCAGGGGACGAGTTATTTATTTCTGAACTCGGTCCGTTACCGGAAAATGTTACCTGGTTATCGCCGGAAGGGGAATATCAGAAGTGGAACGGCACAGCCTGGGTGAAGGATACGGAAGCAGAAAAACTGTTCCGGATCCGGGAGGCGGAAGAAACAAAAAACAGCCTGATGCAGGTAGCCAGTGAGCATATTGCGCCGCTTCAGGATGCTGCAGATCTGGAAATTGCAACGGAGGAAGAAATCTCGTTGCTGGAAGCATGGAAAAAGTATCGGGTGTTGCTGAACCGTGTTGATACATCAACTGCACCTGATATTGAGTGGCCTACGAACCCTGTCAGGGAGTAATCATTGGGATTATGCCGCAGCACGTCTTAAGCAAGAACGTGCTGCGGTTGGATGCTATTTTTTCCCTGAAGCGGAAAACATTACTACAGTACCTTGAACCTTGGTTTTAACATTCTCGAAATGCTCTGAGAGTATATGTGTTAAGCCTTCTTCGGAATCTTTTGTGTTTGAAAAGATGCCTTTCTGATTGTAAATGCGCATCAGTTTTTGACCGAAGCTATTGTGCACAACTCCATCGCCAAGAATTGTGGCTCCGTATAGAGTTCCATCGTCAGTTAAGGCCTGCGCCGCATTGCGTATTACACAGCTTTTTGTAGATATATTTCCAGGCAGGCAGTGAAGAAGGTAAAACATGGAAATGGAATCAAATTGACCATGTAACGCCGCGGGATAAGGTTCAAAAACATCATGGCTAATTTTATGTTTAATTTTTGATTCCCCAGCCCTTGTAGATGCCGCGTTCAGGCTAGCTTCGTTCAAATCCATTAAAGATATCAGACTACTCTCAGGTACGTGAGTAAGGTAAAACCCAGTTCCAACACCAATATCCAGATGGTTGTTACCTAAATGTTCCAGAAAGTGTGGAAGAAGGTGTTCCTTTGTAGGACATCCCCATGCAAGCCGATTTGATACTCCCAAAACCCACCAGTCATAAAGCTTTAGGGTAAGTGGTGTGTAAATTCTAGCCCCATCATCTGTGTTTTTTTCATTAATTTCACAATGTTATAGTTTTGTTTGTGAATTAAATCAATTATGGCAATGAATTACAAGGGGTTAAATGCTGCCGCAGCATAGCGATATTGAAATAGCCTGGTATGCTTCAATACAGCAGGAGCCGAATGGCTGGAAGACCGTCACCACACAGTTCTACATCCAGGAATTCAGTGAGTATATTGCGCCACTGCAGGATGCTGTAGATCTGGAAATCGCAACGGAGGAAGAAAGATCGTTGCTGGAAGCCTGAAAAAGTATCGGGTGCTGCTAAACCGTGTGGACACTTCCGTAGCACCAGATATCGAGTGGCTTATTCAACCATAATAAACAGTATGTATATCATAGGTTATTAATTGTGAGTTTTTTTTGTGTGTTATTTGTTTGTTTGATGTTATGCTTTTGCGCCCCAAAAGGTTGTTTAGATGTATTTTATCAATTGATTTTCAATATCGTTTAATAAAGAAAAATTAAGCAAGCTGGATGTTGGTTTTTTGTTAATTGAATGGTTCTAATAATGTTTTTTTACTGTTGTTGAATGTGACTTGATAAGAAATGCAAGTAAAAATGATACTCTTTTTATTTTAAATTCAAACGGTTGACATATATATATAGCAAGAGGTTTCAGGTGCGTTGTAGTGAGTTTATGTTAATAAAAAGTATAGTAAGCGTTGAAAAATGTAACTTTAAAATACGTTAGAATAAAAAACAATATACATATAATAATTTAATCTTAAATGAAATTTATTAAAATTTGCAAACTATAATTTTGTGTATAAAAATATAAATGCACATCATCCTGATTATGATTGTGTATTTAATTGGTTGTTATTTGACTGCTATCAACTTGTTTTAATTTTATGATAGGTGCAAGATGGATTATGTTTGCTCCGTAGTTTTCATCTGTCAATCATTTGATTTAATTATAAACAGGAGAGTTATCTCGTTCAAAAAAAATTCATTGTTTATTGTAAGCGACAAAATTAGAAGGGAGTTACCAGTATGCCCCTCTAAACTAAGAATTGTTGATATAGATAAGAAAACATGTTTATCCTTTTTTATCGACGTGAATAATGAGCTGCCTGGCAAATTTACTCTTGATAAGAATGGCTATATTGCTGAAGAGGAACCTCCATTATCGCTTGTTTTTTCTCTGTTTGAAGGGATTAAAATAGCAGACTCACACTCCCTTTGGTTAAAAGAAAGACTATGTATATCCTTACTTGCCATGTTCAAAAAACGCGAAAGTGTAAATTCTTTTATACTAACAAATATAAATACATTTACCTGTAAAATTACTGGAATAATCAGTTTTAATATTGAGCGGCAATGGCATTTAAAAGATATTGCGGAATTGATTTATACGAGTGAAAGTTTAATAAAAAAAAGATTAAGGGATGAAGGAACGTCATTTACTGAAATATTGAGAGATACTAGGATGAGGTATGCAAAAAAACTCATAACTTCAAACTCTTATTCTATCAATGTCGTAGCCCAGAAATGTGGCTATAACAGTACTTCATATTTCATATGTGCATTTAAAGATTATTATGGTGTCACGCCATCTCATTATTTTGAGAAAATAATCGGCGTCACAGATGGAATAAACAAAACAATTGACTGATAATGTTTATTACAAGTTGTCTACATGTTAATTATAATATTATACAGCGTTTTTTCTGATGTGATATTCTGGAACCATTAATTTGTAATTGGGTTGCTGTCGCCTATTTTATACATACTATAATTGATGGTTTTCTATGTGATTTAGTTAATAACCTTCTGGGTTTATTTTAAGGGTTAATTGTTACATTGAAATGGCTAGTTATTCCCCGGGGCGATTTTCACCTCGGGGAAATTTTAGTTGGCGTTCTTAAAATGTGTACTTAAGACCAGCAGTAGTGATGAAGTTATAGTTTTCTATACCTGCTCCATTTTTGCTGTAGTCTGAAGTGTTATTATTGTGATCATAAAGTGAAGTATTACCTTTTTTATTCGTAACCCGATTCCATGCGCCTTCAACATAAACTTTTGCGTTAGGTGTGACGTAATAACCTGCATTGACTGCAACAGAATAGTAATTTTGGTCTTTGACCTTACTGCGATAAGTGATTCTTTTTCCCGGGTCATAGTGTTCATCGTTATCAGATGATTCCACCCAGCCGCTGTATTTAAATGTGCCACCGAGTTCAAAATCTTCATAACGATAACTTCCAGTCAAGCCAATGTAGGGCATTTTAAAACGTTGTTTGTAGCCGATTGCCCTTTCTCCATTCGGGAAGGAGCCGATATCATCTCTGAATCCCTCCTCAGAACTGTAGATATAGGAACCACCTCTGGCTGTAAAGCTATAACGGCTTTCCTGATATCCGGCCATGAGTCCCAGGCGGTAATTGGGTTCGTTGAGGAGCCAGCCTTTGATATTCAGATCAAATTCGTTGGCATAATTGAGTTGTGTATCAGGGTGTCTACTTTCATCCGTCCAGGTTCCGGGGTTACTGGAATCCATCCAGTCCTGATCGACCATATTGCCACCTCGGCTGCCGAGAGTTGTCCAGCCAGCAGCCCCGATAGATATCTGGGGCATCAAATCCCAATTAATTGCACCTTTAATAATTGCAGCGTTATTGAATTTCCAGTCGAGTTGACTGACTTTTCGGCCTCCTTCTTCGGCTAGATAAACACGCTCTTTTGTTTTTCCGCTCAGAGTTCCAAGACTAATGTCCGCATTTATGTTGTCAGGAGTAAACGATAAAGTCTCGGTAGAAGCAAAAGAGCTGATCGCAATAGGGGTTGTCAGGAATATTCCCAGAAGTTTCGCCCGCATAAAAGTTCTCCATTCAATCGTTTTAATGATTGAATATGTATTTTTTATATCTAACTTAATGAGTCAATTACATATTGCTCCACTGTTTATATTTTGTTTAGTATTGAATGATTATCACAATGCGCTATCTGTTTTTGGTTTAATTATCTGTTATTGTTTCATATTGCGGTTTTACTGTGTGGTTTTTTATGCTTTTGTGGTGCTTTTATCTATTTAAGTGCCATGCCTTTAGAGGCATATAAGCGAAAATAGCATGAGGTTTATCCTCAATTACTATGTTTTTTAGTACAAAAAAGAGGGACAAAACTGAGACACATAAGGCCTCACAATGGCTTGCAAGGCTTTACATGTTTTGAGGTAGTGGGACGTGTGAGCGCAGAGATGGCGCGGTAAGTTGTTGACTTAAAATGTCGTTCTAGGAACTTCTAAGTCGTGGGCCGCAGGTTCGAATCCTGCAGGGCGCGCCATTTCTTCTTCATTTATGCCAGTCTTATCTGTTTCCGCTTTGCCCTTCACCACATCACTTTTTGTCGCTGTTTGGCGAGATAATTCAACGGTGTCAGGCCGTAAAACGCCTTAAAAACAGAGATAAAGTACGACGTGCTGCTATACCCACACAATTGTGCCACCTGAGTGATATTTTTGTTATCCATCAATAACATCTGTACGGCGTAACGCATACGACACTCTGTGACAATCTGGCTATAGCTGGTATTTTCGTTTTTTAATTTCTTTTTGAGCAGGCTGGGGCTTAAACAGAGCGAACTGGCGACAATTCGCAGATTCCAGTAATGCTGAATATCGCTTTGAATAATGCGGCAGACGCTGTCGCGGACGCTGCTGCGTAAGATATACATCAGTAGGGCAATAAACCGCGATTGCTCAAGAAAGTTAGACAATACGGTAAAAAGCAATGCGCGCGTCAACTCCGCTTCGCAGGGTTTGCTGGGTTGCTGCTTGCTGTGGTTGGCGGCTAGCCGGAACACTTCCGGTGTACGGCTATGACAAGCGATAACCGGGGTAGCCAGCCGCGACCAGGGCTTTACACAGGTTAAGTTCTTATTTAAAAACAACAGATAATCGTTGATGATGTTACGGTTGATGTGGGTGATTAATACGTGATTTAACGTTGAGAGTTCAATGACGTTATTGTTGCACGCGAAGGCGGCCAGGTAGTTTTTCGGAAGGGTAAACGTAGCATGGTTATTGACGCTTACCTCTACCTCTTTTTCTGTCAGGATCACCACGCAAGGTTCACTGCTGCTCAATTGCATTTCGCACTCCTCAGATATCAGAAACTCCGCTCAAAGGATCTATGCTTCCTGCATGAGTGATCGGCCCGTTCGCCGATAACGATCTTCTTTCTTTAGCACGCTTTTTAGCAATTAATCTTGATGGAATTCTGACGAGAGCGAAAGAGGTAAGCCAGGTCGTACCCGACTTACCTGGAGGAGATTTAATACTCGAGAATGCCGTGCGCAACGGGCAAATAGCGCAGAGAGAAATAGAGCGTGTCTTTACCGCAAGAGGAACGTTTCGCTAACAGTGAGGCAATTTCTGCGTCTGGCTTCGGTTTCGCGGTAAAGGTTTTGCCTTTACCGGCGACAAACAGTTCATAAACAATGCCGCTGGCAGGGGCGGAACTTTGGCAATCGGCGCTGGCCTGTAGATAACGTTCACGCTGTTCAGCGGTAAGTTTATCCACGCCGCTGCCATCCTGAACCCAGACATTAACGCCGGTTGCTTTAACGTGTTCCAGCAGTTGGCGATAGCCATCGGGCGACATATTTCCGGCGAAAAAACTACTGATATAAACCGGTTTTGCCGAAACATCGCTAATCAGCCGCTGCGCATTGTTTAACCACGTTAGCAAGGGCTGACGGGCGGCTTCGCTGCGCCAGTTCAGGTCGTCAATTTCCGCGCTGATGTACCAGCCATCCGGCGTTACGCCAGGCGCGGCGCTCCATAATCTGGCTTGCTGGAGATCGGCAGCCAGCAGGCGATTAAGATAGCTTTCCAGCGCCGCGGACGACTGTTTCTGGTGCATAAAAAATTCCGGATCGGCGTTCAGCCCGACAATCAGCTTCAGGCCAGCCTGTTGCGCAACTGCGGCACGCTTAAACAATAACGCGCGCTGTTCTGGCTGGGTGAATGCATCGCCGTAACGGGTCCATTGCAAAACCAGGGTATCGAAGCCTTGCAAACGTAACTGACTCATCAGCCCCTGCCACTGGGTATCGGTAACCTGACTATCACGGTTTTGTGGTTGCCAGATAATACCTTTCATCGCAAAGGAAAAAGGGCTGACCAAAAGCAGTGTCAGCAATACGAAAATGAACTTACGCATTTACCAGTGCACTCCAATGGTGAGAAACGCGTTGTTGCGCTCTCCGTTACGTTGATTAATCGCCTTAAAGGTATGTTGATACTCGACGCCGAGACTGACTTTGTGCGGCCAGGCGTCGTAGTGCGTCTCGCCGGTCCAGATATTCCAGCGGACCCCGACACCGCCAAGCTGCGCGCCCTGAGTGCCTTTATCCCGATAGCCGTTGTCCTGAACGTGAGCGTAAGGCTCAATAGTCTGTCCGTTCGCCACCTTCTGATGCCAGCTTACGCGATAATCTGCCGTCCACGCCTGAATATCCTGGCGGACATATTGCGCCGCATCGAGGTACAGGTTTTGGGCAAACCAGCCTGAACCGTTCGGGTGCCATTCGTCGCTGTATTTGCCGCCATTAAAGAATGAGGCGCTGGCGCGCAGCATGGTATCGGATGCGCCATTTTGCCCGTTCAGCGGCAACTGCTGTTCGACGGCGAGGAAAAAGATCTGATCGCGCAGCGGCTTCCAGCGCAGACCGGTGCCGGACATCGGATTTTTCACCGGCATCATCACCCCGTTTTCTCCGGTATCGGCAAATACACGGCTGTAAACCGAGAGCAGGTCGCCTTCCAGCAGCATATTGCGTCCGATGCGGTACTCGGCTTCCAGTTGCCCGTAGCTACGATAGCTTTTCCCTGGCGCTGCGCCGCCGACATTATTGTTAGCGGTACTCATTGCGCCGGAACGCAAGCCGATAGAAGAATCGAAACTGAACGTCCAGCGGCGACCGACCTCCTCATGCAGACGGCGGAAATTGAAGCGTTGCTGATTTTGCTCTGGGGTCAGTGGGGTTATCAGCGCCTGATTATCAATGTCATCAATCACCAGCCGGGCATAGTGCTGCGTCGCAGGCATGTCATCCAGACGCTGGTTCACGTAGGCCAGTTGTCGGATAAGTGCCGGATCGTCCGGTAGCCCTTTATGCGCCTGTTCGAGCATTTCCCGCGACTGTGCGATATCACCGCTATCCCACAAGGCGTAACCGAGCGCTGCCTGGGTGTTGCTATTATTCGGTTCCAGTTCCAGAGCGGCGCGCAAATCACTCACCGCCGCCGGGACATTATGACGTTGGCGATAAATTGTCGCCCGCGCAACGTAAGCGTTGGCAGAAGGCGCAATATTGATTGAGCGCGTGAGATCGTTCAGTGCGAGTTCCGGCTGACCAGGAATGTAACGTTGCGCATGCAGCCACCAGTAGAGGGCATTGTTTCCCAGCCCACGTTGTTCTGCCTGCTGAAGCCAGCGATCGCGAGCCGCACCATTTCCTGCCGCCTGGGCGGTATTGGCAGCAGCAAGCAGATCCTCATTGCTCATGTCGTGAAGACTGATTTTCTGCCAGGCCGCCAGTGCGGTGGCGTAATCCTCAACCTGATACGCCTGATAGGCTACCGCACGATGTTGCCAGGCGTTCGGTTGCCGTTGTTCGGCCTGAAGCCATGCATACAACGCCACACCGGGTAGCGTGTCCCGATAACACTTTGCCAGACGGTTCCAGGCGGCGGCATCGTAGGAAGGCGACATATCGCCCAGCAAGCGAACTATTGCCGGGCAATTATCTGCAATACCCGGCAACTGACTTTGCCACTGACGTTGCTCCGCCAGCGGTAAGGGTTTCGATAAAATCGCCACCTTCGCCGGAGTTGCCAGGTAAGGATGACTTTCCAGCAGAGACGCCAGTCGCGTCATTAAAGTCTGGCTGACGCGCGCATCGCCCTGGAAGGGATAGCGTTGCAGCAACAAATCGGCAGCTTCGCGTGACTGCTCGTTCTGCATCAGTTGCCAGGTCAGTTGATCCAGGCGGGTAAGATTTGTCGGTTCTTGCTGATACAGCAATCGTGCCAGACGCAGAGCTTCAGCCTTGTTATGGGTCGCTACGCTAACGGTATAACGCTCCTCAAGCATTTCATTGGCGGGGAGGGTGGCGAGCAGTTTTTGCGCTGCGTCGTACTGACCTTCTTTTAACAGCACCGGTAGCGTCGCGCCAACAACATACTGGCGGTTATCGGCAAACTGTACCGTATAATTCGCCAACGCCTGAACGGGGTTGGCGCTGTATTTAGATAACAGATAGAGCCAACTTTTCTCTTGTGCGTCCGTGGTAAACAGCGGCTTATTTTCAATGAGATAATGCTGGAGGCGTGCTTTCTCGCCACGATAAGCCAGCGCGGTCGCGTAAGTAATATATGACTGCGGATCGGTGAAGATCCCCTGTGATTGCAGCGCCAGGATCCGATCATCCAGCTGCCCGGCAAGAAGCACGTCAAACCACTGACGGCGTTCTGCCGCGCTTAATGTGTTCTGCTGGCGTGCTTCATTGTATAGCGTATCTGCTTGGGACCATTGTTTCAGGTAGATTGCGCGTTGCAGCAGATCGGTTCGCAGCGTTTTTCCTTCCGTCGATGCAGCAAACGTCGCATCGTTCAGTTGCGCTCTGGCGACAGGTAATTGTGCCAGCCGCAGGGCATTCTGCCCGACTTCACTGCGACAACGCAGGGTCGGCGCAGCGTCGCACGCTTTTTGCTGGGCAAGCAGTTCTTCAACAGTCGTAACGTTTTTCACTTCAACTGGAATAGCCGCCAGACTGCGCTCAAGTCGGGCATCTCCTGGGTGACGTTTCAGTTGATCCTCAAGCAACAGCCGCGCCCGGTCATCATGACCAAAATGGCGATAGGCTTCCGCAAGGTATAAAGTCAGCGGAATATTATCCGGCACCTGCTGGTGTATATATTCAAATTCGCGGATGGCGGTTGCTTCGTCGTTATTTTTCTGTGCCTTCAGCGCCTTATCGAGACGGGGATAAATAACAAAATGGCGATAATCGCTCAGCCCCAGCTCTTCTGCGCTGGTGCCGATATTGTCTGCGAGTGCGCTGGTACTCAATAAAGACGTCAGCAGTAAACCAGACCATCCGATGACGCGATTAAGGTTATTCTCCTTCATTTTCGGACTCCAGTTGCGCAACCTGTTCTGTGTTTAAACCTGCTTTGAGTAATAGTGATTGCATCGAAACTTGTAATTCGCGTTGAATTGTCAGGACGCGATCCAACGTTTCCTGGCTGATAACGCCTTCGGTGACCAAAAACTTGCCGAGCGGCAGAGAACTGCGTTCATGGCGCAATAACAACACGTTAATTGCTGAACGATTAATATGACCGAGCGTGGTCAGTATTTCGGCGAACAGGAACTGATGCGGCACATACTGCCGCCAGATTTCACCGGCCTGTTGTTCCGTGAGCCACTGATGCTGAACCGCATTGTACAACATTGCCCGTGGATCGTGACCGCGTCGACGTGCATACCAGTGACGTAATCCGGTGACAATTTGTCCTCGCAGAACAATGACGTAACGCACTTTGCGTCCAACTTTACGCGTCAGGGCTGCCAGCGAAACCGGGTCAATACCATCTTCACTGCCGACAATTAACTCATCATTTTCCAGACGCAGCGGTAGCACCGCATAATGCAGCGCCACGGAGGCCGGCATCGCGGCAATCAGCGAAGAAGGGATCTGCCAGGCATCGATAGATTCCCACGCCACGCCGTTTTGCTCTGCCAGCGCCTGTGCCAGTTGCTCGGCGCTAATCAGCCCCTGCATCAGCATTGAACCGCCCAGGCGTAGACCTTCGACGCGATTACGCAGTGCTGTATCGAGTTGTTCTTCAGTGATGACCTGATTTTCCAGCAGAATTTGACCTAACGGGCGCAACGAGCGGGTATCGCCAGTGACGCTGGGGAAGTCATGCGTTGTTTTATCCCACGCGACGCGACGTGGATCGCCGTGTTGAAGTACCTGTTTTAACGCGCGCCAGTTGGCCATGAAGTTAATCAGGTTGCCCCAGAAAAGACGCAGGACAGATAGCAGCCCCTGCGTCAGGCCGTAGTAGCCAGTGACGAAAATCACCCGCTGTACGATACGGTTAACCATCAGGCCAAAGTTTAGCCACAGCAGGGTCATTAACCATGCGCTGCCGCTAAAAATAGAAAGGAAATGCCAGGCATCGGGCCAGAAACTTTCATACGCCAGCAACAGCAAAAGCTGGATCATCACCAGCATCGCGAGGAAGCTGACAAAGTTACTGATTGCCCCTTTGCGGTCACGCCAGAGAAAGTAGTTGAGTGTCAGGCTGGAGGTCCATTTATGGGTTTTAAAGCCCTGGAAAACAATGCCGATGATCCAGCGAGATTTTTGTCGAACCGCCGTCGAAAAGGTATCGGGGAAATATTCGCGCACGCAGATCATGTTTGACGTCCGCGCGTGCTGTAAAAATTTACGCTGCTCGCGTTCTTTGGCTTCGTCCACCACCGGAAAACGGACAAAAATTTCCGTCATACCTTTTTCTTTCAGGCGGAAACCAATGTCGTAATCTTCAGTAAGACTCTGCACGTCGAAAGCAATACCGTCACCGTCAGCTAACAGTGCGGTCACGGCGCGGCGGCTGAAACAAGTACCGACGCCTGCGCTGGGCACCTGTCCGGCGAGGGCTTCACGCACCGGAACATCTTTGCCATGCAGTTCTGAAAACTCATCAATGTAAGTCATGCTGGTGAAGTGCGTCCATTCGCGTTCGAATGGGTATACCGGGATCTGAATCAGATCTTTACGCTCGACCAGATAGTTGAACAGACGCAATTCCATCGGTGAAATTACGTCTTCGGCGTCATGCAGAATAAAACCAGCAAAAGCGAAATTGGCGCTACGCTCAAACTGGGTGATGGCGTCCAGCACGTTGTTCAGGCAGTCGGCTTTGCTGGTGGGGCCAGGACGCGCGCAGACTACCTTATGCACGTTTGGGAAGCGAGCGCACACTTCGTCAACATCACGCTGAGTATCGGGGTCGTTGGGGTAGGTGCCAACAAAGATATGATAGTTTTCATAGTCGAGCGTGGTCGCCGCCAGCTCGGCCATATTGCCGATGACGCCCGTTTCATTCCACGCCGGAACCATAATCGCTAACGGTTTTTCATCTGGTTTATACAGTTCGCGGTAACTCATTCGCGGGTAGCGGCGATAAACACTCAACTTGCGTTTAATGCGGCGTACCCAGTAGACGACATCAATAAAAAAATCGTCCAGCCCGCTGATGAACATGATGACCGCTAACGTTATCGCGATTACTTTTAAGCCATATAGCCAGGTTGCAAAAACATCAAGAAGCCAGTCCACACAAAAACCTTACATTAACGCTGGTTATGTTTAGGGTGGCGTATATTAAAGTTTTTTATGAATTGTGACAGCTTTTTATCATTAATAGGTAGGATTATTGCGGCACGTTATTTTTACACTGGTTATAAAAGTTGCCGATTGTGCAGGATGTAGGCAAAAGCGCGGAGGTGAAGGTCATAGTGAGGAGGATAGGCGGCAACCGATCAGGTCATCATGTTGTGGAAGTGCCTGGAGGAGGTGAGCAGGGGAGAACATTTTCCCCGTGCTGAACAAAAAGACGGCGTTGCTGTGGGTACAGGAAGGCTAACTTCATTTCTCTTTAGATTAATTAAGTTTAATATTCAACCGGGAAATAATGAACGTTAAAATAACAAATGCTTTATAAATAAGCAACTTTGCTTGTGTTTTTGTCATGATGGTGATCTTTTATGCAAGGGGGAATTATTGGAATTCAAATGTTTTATATTCCTCTGTAATCATCTTTAAACTTAACATAGCCATGTCTCGGGTATCTTCATCATCAGATTGTAGAGAAATATTTAATCCTTTAATTAAGGTGTTATCGGGAAAAGCCATTGCTAATAATGTACACCAATATCGGACACTTTTTATTGTCAGAGGATTTTCCAGTATGTTGGCTATATTTGAAGCTACAATGTTTTTATCACACTTGTACAAAAAATCTTCGACCAACTGATATACTCCTAAGCCATCACCTTCCCCAAAGGATTGTAAAAATAACGGTATGGCCTCTTCAGCAGGATTTGCACAAAAATAAAGTCTTACGTCGTCATATTTATCGATAAGTTCCTGAGTGATGTCATAATCATTAGGCATAGATTGATTTAGAGCAAGGAATGCTAATGCTTCTTTTTTAGTCATATTCATCGTGGTTAATATAGTTTGCTGAAAGAATTAAGGTGAAAATGGTTCATAGACAGAATTGAATAGGAAGTCTTGTTTCCATATAACTTTATCATAAAAAAGAGATTTGGCTTGATGCGTATAGAAAATATGAGGGTAAATAGTTTTCCCACCATAAATTATATTCCTTCCCGTTACACCGGAGAATTCATTGGTTTTAATCTGTCGTTTAAGCCAGTTAATGGCTTTGCATAAACATATTAATTTATCCTCAGAATCAGTAGTGTTAATTTCAGTAAGTTGTAACATCTTTACCCCGGTATGCTCAACTAAATGCCCCGGTTTTATTTCAATCCAACCACAACAACGATCAATGCTACTAAACTTTATTTTTCTATTATTAGATTTAATGCTGGGCATAAGATAAATTCGATATGCTACAACAGGGATTTTTTTTCTGTTAAAATATTTAGTTGTTGAGAGTATTCATCTTGTAGCGCAAACCAAATCGAATGTAATTGATACTTTGAGGCTATAATAGCGAGCCAATCAGACAGCTCTTCATTCGTGCAAAAAACATTTATCCTTGCAGTTGCCATTCGTAATCCTTTGTATATGAGAATTTTATCCGTATCTTATGTCTTAATCCTGCCCTAATACTTTATTATTCATAAAATTAATTTCGCTGCATTCCACGACAATCGCCAGCGTGAGGGGAAATTACTTGATTATAAATTATTACTTATAATTTCTCCATTTCCTGCCAACTCTAAAAAAACATCGAATGAAATTGCTATTTGTTTTACTTCAGCTATATCCAGGTCACCAAAATTTACGGAAGATATTCTGGTGTGTTCTGGATTACGATAATCCAGTAAAAAACATATCGGCCCACCATCAGAACCAAAAGCCATGAACTGTTCACCTAGATAATGATTGATTAAATAACCATCATTTAATTCCTTGATTTCGTCTAATGGCCACAAGGAAATGTAAATATTGTGAAATTTACCTGCTCCACCGTTAGACCACAGAAAAAACTCTTTCATATCTTCTGGAAAACGATGCGTGAAATTGGACTCTAACAACATCATATCTTTTTCTGACAAAGAATCATATTTTGTCCAGAATGGTTTTATCTGTTCTATGATTTTTTCCACTTTATAGTACTCATGATTCGTTAAAATATTAACAGGATTTTCACCCATACGATTAATATACGATATTTTAATCTCAAGAATATATTTGGATGGTGAAGTTATCTGGGGTATACATTCACACTATATATATTATCCGAAGGCAGTTGCGCTAGCGCCATACCCTGATAAAACTCACCATCTGCACGAAACGGATTTTACGCTTTTTCTCGTGACGAAATAGCTAATTCTCAATTCAATTAACATCCACTGCATTATCTGACCAATCACTCCCTCTCCGGTAGCCCGATAACAAACCTTGTCCCCCGCGCATCTGACGTTACCGCAACCGTGCCTTTATGCGCGACAACAATCGATTTCACTATCGCCAGCCCAATGCCGCTACCTTCACCTTTTCGCTGGCGGGAAGGATCAACGCGGTAGAAACGGTCAAACAAACGCGGTAAGTGCTCGGGCGCAATGGGCGTACCGGGGTTTTCGACGGTAACTTGCACCTGGTGATCGACCGTCTGGCAGCGCACTACAATTGCCTCTCCGGGCGGCGTATAACGCAGGGCGTTAGAAAGCAGGTTGCTTAGCGCCCGGCGCAGCATCAGCGGATCGCCCGCAACCTGACATTTGTCGCCAACAAACCGTAGTGCTACGCCGCGATCTTCCGCTAACGCCTCGAAAAAATCGAACACTTTGCCAACTTCATCCGCCAGGTTGAGCATTTTCTTTTCGGGGATTAACTGGTTGTTATCGGCCTGAGCGAGAAACAGCATATCGCTGACCATTTTCGCCATTCGCGTCAGCTCTTCGAGATTAGAGTAGAGCACATCTTCCAGCTCCTTCTGGCTGCGCGACTGGCTGAGGGCGATTTCCGTTTGCGTTATGAGATTCGTAATCGGCGTGCGAATTTCGTGGGCGATATCCGCTGAGAAATTGGACTGGCGGGTAAAGACATCCTCGATACGCTCGATCATATGGTTGAACGACAGCACCAGTTGTTCCAGTTCAATGGGCACGGTCTGTGGATCGAGGCGAACGTCGAGATCTTTCGAGGTAATGTTCTGGATTTGACGGCTGACGCTGCGAATTGGCGCGTGGCCTTTATGTACCGCCAACAGCACGATAAAGACGATCAGGATGCTGATGATCGATGCTGTCATAATAAGTTTATTCATCAAATCATTAATGTAATGAAGATGAAAATCGATAGACAGCGCGATGTAGAGCGTATAAATCGGTTTGCCGTCCACCAACGGGCCAACCGGCAAGTTAATCATCCGCCAGTTGCTGTGTTCCATATGCCCGTGACCGTGGCCTGGCATCATCATTGTCGGGCCGGAAAGGAGATACACCTCGCCGCTCCGAGCGTCTTTATCGGGTATGGCATCACGTGCAAACTCGCGGATATCCGGCGCACCGGGGGAGTGATACACCGTTTTACCGTGGCTATCTGCCAGAGAAATCAACACGTTGGAATAACCACTGACGATATCTTCCAGCGTCATTAAGCGTCGGGCTTGTGTCTCTTCGGGATGATTAAGAACGCGCTTGAATGTGGCGCTAATCTCTTTTAAATCATTAATATCCTGCTCGGCAAAATGCACTTTTACCGAGTGGATCATGATCCAGGCAAAGACGAAAAACGCTGCAATGGTGGCAAGGCTGATAAAAAAGGTCAGGCGGGTTGCCAGCGAAAACGGGCGCTGAAACGGCTTACTGGCCATCCGGCACCTCAAGCATGTAACCTACGCCGCGTACGGTCTGAATTAACTTTGGCTCGAAATCATTGTCGATTTTGCCGCGTAGCCGCTTCACCGCCACATCAATAGCGTTAGTGTCGCTGTCGAAATTCATGTCCCACACCTGCGAGGCGATAAGCGAGCGGGGCAGCACTTCACCCTGATGGCGGAGGAAAAACTCCAGCAGAGTAAATTCTTTACTGGTCAAAGTGATGCGCGTGCCGCTGCGGGTGACTTTGCGGCTAACGAGATCGACCATCAGGTCGGCAACCTGAAACTGACTTTCGATAATTACCGCCGCCCCGCGCCGCAGTAGAGTGCGCACCCGTGCCAGCAGTTCAGCAAAAGCGAACGGCTTCACCAGGTAGTCATCTGCCCCCAACTCCAGCCCCTTGACGCGATGTTCAATGGTGCCAAGCGCGGTAAGCAACAGAATCGGCATCCCTTTATTGGCGGAACGCAACATACGCACGATATCCCAGCCGTTCACGTCCGGCAGCATAATATCTAGGATTATCAGGTCATAATCACCTGTCATCGCCAGATGGTATCCATTCAGCCCGTTATCGGCCAAATCAACCACAAAACCGGCCTCGGTTAACCCTTTGGTTAAGTATTCGCCGGTTTTCTTTTCATCTTCGACAATCAACAGTTTCATATTTCCTCCGCATGTTGCCCGGGCAATTCTAGAGTAGCGGGATCAGATGGCAATCGCTTATTGGCAAAATGACAGTATTGTCATTTTCCTGTCACCGGAAAATCAGAGCCTGGCGAGTAAAGTTGGCGGCATAAAATCACCAGAAATTATGTGCCTATGTTTCCTTGTAAACTTCTGCCATTTTGTGTGGCCCTTGCGTTAACCGGTTGTTCTTTGGCACCGGAATATCAGCGTCCGGCAATGCCTGTGCCGCAGCAGTTCTCACTCAGCCAGAACGGCCTGGTTAACGCGGTAGATAACTACCAGAACGCGGGCTGGCGCACCTTTTTTGTTGATAATCAGGTGAAGACGCTGATTAGCGAGGCGCTGGTGAATAATCGGGATTTGCGCATGGCGACGCTGAAAGTGCAGGAAGCACGGGCGCAATATCGTCTGACCGATGCCGACCGCTACCCACAGCTCAATGGCGAGGGCAGCGGCAGCTGGAGCGGCAATCTTAAAGGCGATTCAGCCACGACGCGGGAGTTCTCGACTGGCCTTAACGCCAGCTTTGATCTCGATTTTTTCGGTCGCTTAAAGAACATGAGCGAAGCCGAGCGACAAAATTATTTAGCCACTGAGGAAGCTCAGCGCGCGGTGCATATTCTGCTGGTTTCTAATGTCGCGCAAAGCTATTTCAATCAGCAACTGGCTTATGCGCAATTACAAATAGCCGAAGAAACGCTGCGTAATTATCAGCAGTCATATGCGTTTGTTGAAAAACAACTGTTGACCGGTAGCAGCAATGTTCTGGCGCTGGAACAGGCTCGCGGGGTGATAGAAAGTACCCGCAGTGATATCGCTAAACGTCAGGGGGAACTGGCGCAGGCGAATAATGCATTGCAACTGTTATTGGGAAACTACGGCAAGCTGCCGCAAGCGCAGACAGTAAACAGCGACAGCCTGCAAAGCGTTAAATTATCGGCGGGCTTGTCGTCGCAAATCTTATTGCAGCGCCCGGATATTATGGAAGCTGAACACGCATTAATGGCGGCTAATGCCAATATTGGTGCTGCGCGTGCGGCATTTTTCCCGTCTATAAGCCTGACCAGCGGAATATCAACCGCCAGTAGCGATCTGTCGTCATTATTTAACGCCAGCAGCGGGATGTGGAATTTTATTCCTAAAATTGAGATCCCCATTTTTAATGCCGGACGCAACCAGGCCAATCTGGATATCGCCGAAATTCGCCAGCAGCAGTCGGTGGTGAATTATGAACAGAAAATTCAGAACGCCTTTAAAGAAGTGGCAGATGCGCTTGCATTACGTAAAAGCCTGAACGATCAAATCAGCGCCCAGCAGCGTTATCTGGCGTCGCTGCAAATTACGTTGCAACGGGCGCGGGCATTATATCAGCACGGCGCGGTAAGTTATCTGGAAGTGCTGGATGCCGAGCGTTCCTTATTTGCAACCCGACAAACTTTACTCGACCTGAATTATGCCCGTCAGGTTAACGAAGTTTCCTTATATACCGCCCTGGGTGGCGGTTGGCAGCAATAAATTTTAACTCCAGGAGAGAATAAATGAAAAAAGCACTGCAAGTTGCAATGTTCAGTCTGTTTACTGTTATTGGCTTTAATGCCCAGGCTAACGAACATCACCATGAAACCATGAGCGAAGCACAACCACAGGTTATTAGCGCCACCGGTGTGGTAAAAGGTGTTGATCTGGAAAGCAAAAAAATCACCATCCATCACGATCCGATTGCTGCCGTGAACTGGCCGGAGATGACCATGCGCTTTACCATCACCCCGCAGACGAAAATGAGTGAAATTAAAACTGGCGACAAAGTAGCGTTTAATTTTGTCCAGCAGGGCAACCTTTCTTTATTACAGGATATTAAAGTCAGCCAGTAACCCAGGTTTAATGAGATGAAAAAAATCGCGCTTATTATCGGCAGCATGATCGCGGGCGGTATTATTTCTGCGGCAGGTTTTACCTGGTTTGCAAAGGCTGAACCGCCCGCAGAAAAAACGTCGACCGCAGAACGTAAAGTCTTATTCTGGTACGACCCAATGTATCCCAATACGCGGTTCGATAAACCAGGTAAATCGCCGTTTATGGATATGGATCTGGTGCCGAAATATGCCGATGAAGAGAGTTCTGCGTCTGGTGTGCGCATTGACCCGACCCAGACGCAAAATCTGGGGGTGAAAATGGCGACCGTCACGCGCGGGCCGCTGACTTTTGCCCAGAGTTTCCCAGCGAATGTGAGTTACAACGAGTATCAGTTTGCCATTGTGCAGGCCCGCGCCGCCGGGTTTATCGACAAGGTGTATCCGCTCACCGTGGGCGATAAAGTGCAAAAGGGCACACCGCTTCTCGACCTGACCATTCCCGACTGGGTGGAAGCGCAGAGTGAGTATTTACTGCTGCGCGAAACCGGCGGGACGGCGACCCAGACTGAAGGCATTCTTGAGCGGCTGAGACTGGCGGGAATGCCGGAGGCCGATATTCGCCGCCTGATTACCACGCAAAAAATCCAGACTCGCTTTACGCTCAAAGCCCCTATTGATGGCGTGATCACTGCGTTTGATCTGCGTGCGGGAATGAATATCGCCAAAGATAACGTGGTCGCGAAAATTCAGGGTATGGACCCGGTGTGGGTCACTGCTGCGATCCCGGAGTCCATCGCCTGGCTGGTGAAAGATGCCTCGCAGTTTACGCTCACCGTTCCGGCGCGACCGGATAAAACTCTCACCATCCGCAAATGGACGCTGTTACCCGGCGTGGATGCTGCGACCCGCACGCTGCAACTGCGTCTGGAAGTCGACAACGCTGACGAAGCGCTAAAACCGGGAATGAACGCCTGGTTGCAACTCAACACCGCCAGCGAACCGATGCTGCTCATTCCGTCACAGGCACTGATTGATACTGGTAACGAACAGCGGGTGATTACCGTTGATGCCGACGGGCGCTTTGTACCGAAACGCGTTGCTGTTTTCCAGGCGTCGCAAGGCGTCACCGCGCTACGTTCTGGTCTGGCGGAAGGTGAAAAGGTGGTTTCCAGCGGCCTGTTCCTGATTGATTCTGAAGCCAATATTTCTGGCGCACTGGAGCGGATGCGCTCTGAAAGTGCTACCCATGCGCATTGAGGGAATAACCAATGATTGAATGGATTATTCGTCGCTCGGTGGCGAACCGTTTTCTGGTGCTGATGGGCGCGTTGTTTCTGAGTATCTGGGGCACCTGGACTATCATTAACACGCCAGTGGATGCGCTGCCGGATCTCTCCGATGTGCAGGTGATTATTAAAACCAGCTATCCCGGTCAGGCACCGCAAATCGTTGAAAATCAGGTGACTTATCCACTAACCACCACCATGTTGTCAGTACCTGGCGCGAAGACTGTGCGCGGTTTCTCGCAGTTTGGCGACTCTTATGTATATGTCATTTTCGAAGATGGCACCGATCCGTACTGGGCGCGCTCGCGGGTGCTGGAGTACCTCAACCAGGTACAGGGTAAGCTGCCTGCGGGAGTCAGCGCCGAGTTGGGGCCAGATGCCACGGGTGTTGGCTGGATCTATGAATACGCGCTGGTGGATCGCAGCGGTAAGCACGATCTGGCCGATTTACGTTCATTGCAGGACTGGTTTCTCAAATATGAGCTGAAAACCATCCCTGACGTTGCGGAAGTGGCGTCGGTGGGCGGTGTGGTGAAAGAGTATCAGGTGGTTATCGATCCTCAGCGCCTGGCGCAGTATGGCATCAGTCTCGCCGAAGTGAAAAATGCGCTGGATGCTTCAAACCAGGAAGCGGGCGGTTCGTCGATCGAACTGGCGGAAGCGGAATATATGGTGCGCGCCAGCGGCTATCTGCAAACGCTCGACGACTTTAATCACATCGTTTTAAAAGCCAGCGAAAATGGTGTGCCCGTTTATCTGCGTGATGTTGCGAAGGTCCAGGTTGGCCCGGAGATGCGCCGGGGCATTGCCGAACTCAATGGTGAAGGCGAAGTGGCGGGCGGGGTGGTGATCCTGCGTTCCGGCAAAAACGCCCGTGAAGTGATCGCCGCCGTGAAGGACAAACTGGAAACGCTGAAAAGCAGTCTGCCGGAAGGCGTGGAGATAGTTACAACATACGATCGCAGCCAGCTTATTGACCGTGCCATCGACAACCTCAGCGGCAAGCTGCTGGAAGAGTTTATTGTGGTGGCGGTAGTCTGCGCGCTGTTTCTCTGGCATGTGTGCTCGGCGCTGGTGGCGATTATTTCGTTGCCGCTGGGGTTGTGTATTGCTTTTATTGTCATGCACTTCCAGGGACTGAATGCCAATATTATGTCGCTGGGCGGTATTGCGATTGCCGTCGGGGCGATGGTCGATGCCGCTATCGTCATGATCGAGAATGCGCATAAACGGCTGGAAGAGTGGCAGCACCAGCATCCTGACGCCACGCTGGATAATAAAACGCGCTGGCAGGTGATCACCGATGCATCTGTTGAAGTGGGGCCAGCGCTGTTTATCAGTCTGCTGATTATCACGCTGTCGTTTATCCCGATCTTCACCCTGGAAGGGCAGGAAGGGCGTCTGTTTGGCCCGCTGGCGTTCACCAAAACGTATGCGATGGCGGGCGCGGCGCTGCTGGCGATCGTAGTGATCCCCATCCTGATGGGCTACTGGATCCGTGGCAAAATTCCGCCAGAAAGCAGTAACCCGCTCAATCGCTTTTTGATTCGTGTTTATCATCCGCTGTTGCTGAAAGTACTACACTGGCCGAAAACCACGCTGCTGGTGGCAGCGCTTTCGGTGCTTACGGTTCTCTGGCCGCTCAATAAAGTTGGCGGGGAATTTTTACCGCAGATCAATGAAGGCGACTTGTTGTATATGCCATCGACGCTGCCGGGGATTTCCGCAGCGGAGGCGGCGAGTATGCTGCAAAAAACCGACAAGCTGATTATGAGCGTGCCGGAAGTGGCGCGGGTGTTTGGCAAAACCGGGAAAGCGGAAACCGCCACCGACTCCGCACCGCTGGAGATGGTAGAAACGACCATCCAGCTTAAGCCACAGGATCAGTGGCGGCCAGGCATGACGATGGACAAAATCATTGAGGAACTGGACAACACCGTGCGTCTGCCGGGGCTGGCGAATCTGTGGGTGCCGCCAATCCGTAACCGTATCGATATGCTCTCGACCGGCATTAAAAGCCCTATCGGCATTAAAGTTTCCGGCACTGTGCTGGCGGATATCGACGCGATGGCGGAGCAAATTGAAGAAGTGGCGCGAACGGTGCCAGGCGTGGCTTCAGCCCTTGCTGAACGTCTGGAAGGTGGGCGCTATATCAACGTTGAGATCAACCGTGAAAAAGCCGCCCGTTACGGTATGACGGTGGCGGATGTGCAGTTGTTTGTGACATCTGCGGTGGGTGGGGCGATGGTTGGTGAAACGGTGGAAGGGATTGCCCGTTATCCAATTAATCTGCGTTATCCGCAAAGCTGGCGCGATAGCCCACAGGCGCTGCGCCAGCTACCGATCCTGACGCCGATGAAGCAGCAAATCACCCTGGCGGATGTGGCCGACGTTAAAGTCTCTACCGGACCGTCGATGCTGAAAACCGAGAATGCGCGCCCGACAAGCTGGATTTATATCGATGCCCGCGATCGTGACATGGTGTCGGTGGTTCACGATTTGCAAAAAGCGATTGCCGAGAAAGTGCAGTTAAAACCGGGCACCAGCGTGGCATTCTCCGGGCAGTTCGAGTTGCTGGAGCGTGCCAACCACAAGCTGAAACTCATGGTGCCGATGACGTTGATGATCATCTTCGTGCTGTTGTATCTGGCGTTCCGTCGGGTGGGCGAAGCGTTGCTGATTATCAGCAGCGTACCGTTTGCGCTGGTGGGCGGCATCTGGTTGCTGTGGTGGATGGGCTTTCATCTTTCCGTGGCGACGGGCACTGGCTTTATCGCCCTCGCCGGGGTCGCCGCCGAATTTGGCGTGGTGATGTTGATGTATTTACGTCACGCCATAGAGGCAGATCCATCCCTGGATAATCCGCAAACATTCAGCGAGCAGAAGCTGGATGAGGCGTTGTATCACGGCGCAGTGCTGCGTGTGCGCCCGAAAGCGATGACGGTGGCGGTGATTATCGCGGGTCTGCTGCCGATTTTGTGGGGAACGGGGGCAGGTTCAGAGGTGATGAGCCGGATTGCCGCGCCGATGATTGGCGGCATGATCACCGCACCTTTGCTGTCGCTGTTTATTATCCCGGCGGCGTATAAGCTGATGTGGCTGCACCGACATCGGGTACGGAAATAAAAGCAGGATACCCGGTTTAACCGCGTGGATTGTGTCTTGCGACGATGGGCACTAAATGTTAAAAGGTGCCCCTCAACAAAAAAGACACACAGGGGAAAGGCGTGAAAAACGCGTCAACCGTATCGGAAGATACTGCGTCGAATAAAGAGCCGACGCTTCATCGCGGATTACATAACCGTCATATTCAACTGATTGCGCTGGGTGGCGCTATTGGTACTGGTCTGTTTCTTGGCATTGGCCCGGCGATTCAGATGGCAGGTCCGGCTGTATTGTTGGGCTACGGCGTCGCCGGGATCATTGCTTTCCTGATTATGCGCCAGCTTGGCGAGATGGTGGTTGAGGAGCCGGTATCCGGTTCGTTTGCCCACTTTGCCTATAAATACTGGGGACCGTTTGCGGGCTTCCTCTCAGGCTGGAACTACTGGGTGATGTTCGTACTGGTGGGGATGGCTGAGCTGACCGCTGCGGGCATCTATATGCAGTACTGGTTCCCGGATGTTCCAACGTGGATTTGGGCTGCCGCCTTCTTTATTATCATCAACGCTGTTAACCTGGTGAATGTGCGCTTATATGGTGAAACTGAGTTCTGGTTTGCGCTGATTAAAGTGTTGGCGATCATCGGTATGATCGGCTTTGGCCTGTGGCTGCTGTTTTCTGGTCACGGCGGTGAGAAAGCCAGTATCGACAACCTCTGGCGCTACGGTGGTTTCTTTGCCACGGGCTGGAATGGGCTGATTTTGTCCCTGGCGGTGATCATGTTTTCCTTCGGCGGGCTGGAGCTGATTGGGATTACTGCCGCTGAAGCGCGCGATCCGGAAAAAAGTATTCCAAAAGCGGTAAATCAGGTGGTTTATCGCATCCTGCTGTTTTATATCGGTTCGCTGGTGGTATTACTGGCACTCTACCCGTGGGTGGAAGTGAAATCTAACAGTAGCCCGTTTGTGATGATTTTCCATAATCTCGACAGCAATGTGGTGGCTTCTGCGCTGAATTTCGTCATTCTGGTGGCATCGTTGTCGGTCTATAACAGTGGGGTTTACTCCAACAGCCGCATGCTGTTTGGCCTTTCTGTGCAGGGTAATGCGCCGAAGTTTCTTACCCGCGTTAGCCATCGCGGTGTGCCGATCAACTCGCTGATGCTTTCTGGGGCTATCACTTCGCTGGTGGTGTTGATCAACTATCTGCTGCCGCAAAAAGCGTTTGGTCTGTTGATGGCGCTGGTGGTGGCAACGTTGCTGTTGAACTGGATTATGATCTGTCTGGCGCATCTGCGTTTTCGCGCGGCGATGCGACGTCAGGGGCGTGAAACACAGTTTAAAGCGCTGCTTTATCCATTCGGCAATTATCTCTGCATTGCCTTCCTCGGCATGATTTTGCTGCTGATGTGCACGATGGATGATATGCGCTTGTCAGCGATTTTGCTGCCAGTGTGGATTGTGTTCCTGTTTGTGGTGTTTAAAACGCTGCGTCGGAAATAAGGCGTTCACGCCGCATCCGACAAAACGAAGTCAACCATCTGAATCTGCTCTCATCCATTCGATGAGAGCGGATTTTTTAATTACTGCTTAAATGCACCCGCCAGAGAGCGAATATCATTGCCGGTTGGTGACTGATGAAGCCGCAGACCAAACTCTTCGACAATCGCAAATATGTGGTCGAATATATCAGCCTGAATACTTTCATATTCCAGCCACACCACGGTGTTGGTAAACGCATAGATCTCGAGCGGTAAACCGTTATCGCCAGGAGCCAGTTGGCGTACCATTAAGGTCATATCTTTACGAATCCGCGGATGGTTACGTAGATATTCGTTCAGATAGGCGCGAAAGGTTCCAATATTGGTCATTCGACGCAGGTTTAATACCGACTCTGTAGAACCTTGCTGGCGATTCCACTCATTAATTTCCTGATGGCGGCTGGTTAAATAAGGTTTTAACAAATGCGCTTTATTCAGACGTTGCATTTCGTCTTCATCAAGAAAATGAATACTGGTGACATCAATGCTGATACTGCGTTTAATACGTCGCCCGCCGGATGCTGACATCCCGCTCCAGTTTTTAAAGGAGTCAGAGACCAGCGACCAGGTGGGAATAGTGGTAATGGTATTGTCCCAGTTACGCACTTTGACGGTGGTTAACCCAATATCGATCACCGCGCCATCCGCGCCGTATTTCGGCATCTCCAGCCAGTCGCCCAGTTTCAGCATATCGTTCGCGGAAAGCTGAATACCTGCCACCAGACCAAGAATCGGATCTTTAAATACCAACATCAGCACGGCAGCCATTGCACCAAGACCGCTGATCAGAATCGCTGGCGATTGACCAATCAGCAGCGAGATCATCAAAATGCCGACCAGAATCGCGCCGATCAGTTTAATCCCCTGAAATATCCCTTTCAGCGGTAACTGAGACGCCGCCGGGAATTTCTGCGCCAGATTCAAAATAACATCCAGCAACGAGAAGACTGAAAGCAGTGCATACATCATGATCCACAACTGCGCGCAGGTGGTTAGAATATCAGCCGCTTCGGTGCCTTTTTGCAGCCAGAATACCGCCTGAATATTGACGATAATCCCCTGCAAGGTGAAAGCTAAACGGTGGAAGAGTTTATTCTGGGTAATGATTTGCAACCATAGCCGTGAACTGGCGATGGCACGTTTTTCGAAGGTCCGTAGTACTACCCAGTGCAAAATAATATGCACTACAACGGCAGTCAGAAAAATAATACCGAAAATCATCACCATCGAGGTGGTGTGATCAAACTCAATACCCGCTAAATCTTCAACCTGGGATATTAAATCCTGCATAACGTCTCCTTTATACAACAGTAGCCTATGATGACGGCTGAAACAGGGTTATGCAAATCAGGATAATCTGAGGGGAAATAGCCGGGCGGATGCCCGGCAAAGGAGAATTACACTTCAGTTATGGTGATGTTTTGCGGCAGACGGGATTTCGGCAGTGTAGCGTTGAAATCTTCGACGCTGTGATGACCTACCGGAACAACCACCAGGCTGGTGTAGCCTTTCTCTTTCAAACCAAATTCTTCATCGAGGATGGCGGCGTCAAAACCTTCGATTGGCACCGCGTCCAGACCCAGCGCCGCAACGCCCAGCAGGAAGTTACCGACGTTGAGGTAAACCTGTTTTGCCATCCACTCAGCATCATCATGCAGATCTTTACGGTGCATATCGGCGAAGAATTTGCGACCTTTATCGTTCGCGGCTTTCGCTTCCGGCGTGGCAAAGCGGCCATCGGCATCTTCCTGGTCAACAACCTGTTTCAGCCAGGCATCGTCCATCGCGGTTTTCGCGCAGAACACCACGACGTGCGAGGCATCAAGCATTTTGCGCTCGTTGAACACGTAATTATCGGCGGCGGATTTGGCAACACGCGCTTTGCCTTCTTCCGTGCTGGCAACAATAAAATGCCACGGCTGGGAGTTGGTGCTGGATGGGCTGTATTGCAGAAGAGTTTTGATCTGCTCGGCCTGTTCCGGGGTAAGTTTTTTGCTGGCATCAAATGCCTTAGTGGAATGACGCTTTAAGGCGACAGAAATGATATCCATAAAGACTCCATGTGTAAGTAATTTTGCGTGCCAGCAGATTACAAGGTTCAACGAGAAATGGTAAGCGAGAAAAATGCGCTATAGATTTTCGCTTTTAGTCTGGGCGCACTCTTTTTTGATCGCGTTTAGATAAGCCATCAACCACTAAATTCCATGAATCATCGATAAGATCGCGCAGTAACGCTTCGGAGATCTCATCGCCTGGATACACTGAAATCCAGTGCTTTTTATTCATGTGATACCCTGGCTTAATGCTCGGGTATATTTGCTGATTTAACAGGGATTTTTGTGGATCGGACTTCAAATTGATAAAGGGGACGCCGCGCAGCTCCGACGACAGCATAAAAATCTTGCCGCCAATTTTAAAGACATCGAACTCCGGGCCAAAAGGCCAGCAAAGCTCGACAAAGGGTAACTCAAAGGCCAGGCGTTTCGCCGTTTCGTGCAGTGATTGCTTATCCATAAACGTTCCTTTAGGCGAAGGAGAATAAGCAAAGTATGCCGTGAAGTACGGCGATAATCGACGTTTAATCCGCCAGCGAGAACCAGCGTCGCCAGATAAAGCGCAGAACAAAATACTCAATAGCGCCCAGCACTAAAAACCACAGACAAAACAATAAAGTGTAAAGCTGGCTAAGATCCATCAGATGGAACATGGTCACCAGTTTTTGTGCCAGCGTCAGCCCCAGTGCGGGGGCGGGCAGCAGCAGGCAAGAGAGGAAAGCCATCAGCAAAATGCCTGCTGCGGTGGTTAAGGTTTCTAAAGGGTGTTTCATAACATTGTTAAATGTAAGTTAAAACACCATTGTCAGGGATATTCTTCTGTAAGGCAATTCCCGACTTATTCTCCGGCCCAAATCTCACAATGCTTTTTCACCAGTCCAATCAGAGAGCCGCCATCGGCGACGAAATCACGCATCAGCTGCGCTTCATTCAGACCGCTGACGACCTGGCGATGCAGGGCCTCAATCGCGCTCGATGCACCCATTTTATGTGCCGAAGGGGCGATTTTTTCCAGCAATCGCAAGGTGTCTTCCGTTAGTGGCCGACGATCGCCAGTGTGCGGATCGGTAATGGCACCTTCCAGCCCATAACGGCAAGCCTGGAAGCGGTTGAATTTATACAGCAGGTAATCTTTCTCCTGATGTTTGAACGGGCGTTCCGTCAGTAACCAGTGGGCGGTGGCCTGAATCAATCCCGCCATATTTACCGCGTGGCTAAGGGTTAATGGGGTATCCATCACCCGAACTTCCACCGTGCCAAAATGGGGGCTGGGGCGAATATCCCAGTGCAGATCTTTAATGCTGTCGATCATCGTGGTGTAACTCAGACAACGAAACAGGGCTTCAAATTGTTGCCAGTTACTGACCCAGGGCATTGGGCCATTGTCGGGAAAGGCGGAAAAAATATTCGGTCTTGAGGAGGCAAAACGCGTATCCGTTCCCTGCATATACGGCGAAGCGGCAGAAAGGGCGATAAAGTGCGGCACAAATCGCGACAAGCCGTGCAGCAAATAAATGGCGTCATCGCCACTGGCGCAGCCAACATGGACATGCTGACCAAAAACGGTCGCCTGCTGAATGAGATAACCAAAGTTTTCCAGCGTTCGTTGATAGCGTTCGTTATCGCATACCTCCTGACGCTGCCATTTCTGAAACGGGTGCGTGCCACCGCCGCAAATTTCCAGATGATGGTCTGCGGCTGCCTGCAATACGACTTTCTGCATCGCTGAAAATTGCCCGGCAGCTTGGTTGATATCACGGCAAACATCAGTCGCCAGCTCCAGCATACTTTCGGTGATATCGTGCTTTACCTCCCCGGCCGTGATCTTATTTTTAACCGCGTCAATCAGCATTGAAGAGTCCTGGCTTAAGTCATAGCCCGGCGGATTAACCACCTGCATTTCCAGTTCAATACCGAGGGTAAAAGGTTCAGAAACATGAAAATCGGGTAATGGCATAGGTTTCTCTTATGTTGGCGTTTTCATTTCAGTATAGAAGTGGGAGCGGCCGGGGGAGATGCGGAAGTTCTGGAATGTTTCTTTTTTTTGGTGATGGTGAACTGATTGTGACTGAAGCAATTTGGCTACTTTTGCAATGTGCCAAGTTATGGCATAGCTGGCTGGCGGCGGAGAATTTTGACGATTGAGGGGCGAAGGAAAAACTGGCTTAGTTTCGGTTGATCTAATGCGTAGTGAGAAGTCCGAAATAAGACCAACTGTATAAATAAACAGCTATTTTGCTAAGGAAGGGTAAGATGACTGCGGGTGCCTGAAGCTTTCCGGTTTCAGGTTTACTCTGAGGTCTGGAAAGATGAAGCCCCAGGAGATATTTCTATCAACCCTGGGGCCGCCACTCCAAACCAGACAATTTGGATGGTAGTCCCTTCTTCGCATGGAGGCAATATAAACATGCTGACGAAATATGCCCTTGTGGCAGTCATAGTGCTGTGTTTGACAGTGCTGGGATTTACGCTTCTGGTCGGCGACTCGCTGTGTGAGTTCACCGTAAAGGAACGTAATATTGAGTTCAGGGCTGTTCTCGCTTACGAACCGAAGAAGTAGCCGTTGTGCGGGGAGTAATCCCCGCATATCCGGTTGTCAGGTCAGGATGGTAAGGCACCTGCTTTACATTTTCGCCCGCGGTCAGCAATGGCTGCGGGCGATTTCGTTTAACTGGCATGGGCGATAATACCAATGAAAAGTCCGGAACAGGATTTACTGTATAAATAAACAGCCATTTTGCTAAGGAAGGGTAAGATAACGGCGGGTGCCTGAAGCTTTCCGGTTTCAGGTTAACTCTGAGGTCTGGAAAGATGAAGCCCCAGGAGATATTTCTATCAACCCTGGGGCCGCCACTCCAAACCAGACAATTTGGATGGTAGTCCCTTCTTCGCATGGAGGCAATATAAACATGCTGACGAAATATGCCCTTGTGGCAGTCATAGTGCTGTGTTTGACAGTGCTGGGATTTACGCTTCTGGTCGGCGACTCGCTGTGTGAGTTCACCGTAAAGGAACGTAATATTGAGTTCAGGGCTGTTCTCGCTTACGAACCGAAGAAGTAGCCGTTGTGCGGGGAGTAATCCCCGCATATCCGGTTGTCAGGTCAGGATGGTAAGGCACCTGCTTTACACTTTCGCCCGTGGTCAGTGATGGCTGCGGGCGAATCGTACCAGATGTTGTCAATTAATCGTGTTGGCACAGCGTTATGACTATTTTTTCTTTTATCTGCCAGTGCACAGCAAACTGCTCATCCTCTAGTCGAATGATGATCTGCTGTTTATTCCAGCTAATTATCTGATAATCCAGAAAACCTTGAGCGGCCTGTATCTTGCTTGCCTTAAATGCGCTCTCTTTGGCGGAAAATGCCAGTGTCAGCGCCAGAGAAAAGGTTAAACCGCATTCTGCGAGTCGCTCGTGTTCTGCTGGTGTAATAATGTTGTCTGTCAATTCTTTTGCGGTTTGTACAGAGAAAATCTCTTCGATATCAATGCCAATGGGTTGACGGGATACCACTGCCAATGCCGTAGTCCCGCAGTGGCTGATACTGCCAAATACCCCCGCAGGCCACATAGGTTGGCGTAGATCGCCGATTGCGGGCACACATTTAAGGCCACATTCCCGCAAGGCATAAACAGCAGCGATCCGTCCGGCTAAATGCTCTGTTTTGCGTTTCTGTCCAGTGTGTTGCAGTTGAGCGTATTGCGGCAGCCAGAGTAAATCCTGTTCGTGAAAACTTGCTGGATCGAACTCAACAAAATGCAGCGTATGTCCGGCAAAGGGGAGGGAGGTATGCGTAGTTTTCATATCGACCATATTAGAGACTGATGACAAACGCAAAACTGCCTGATGCGCTACGCTTATCAGGCCTACACTATCCTGCAATATATTGAATTGGCAAGATTTTTGTAGGCCGGATAAGGCGTTCACGCCGCATCCGGCATGAACGACGCGCACTTTGTCAACAATCTGACGTTAGCATCAGAAGTGAGTGTTTACGCTCATATACCACGTACGTCCCGGCTCGTTATAGGTATACGCGCCGGCACCCGCGATATAGTTGGCTCCTGCCAAATCGCCCGTGGTCTGGGCATTACCCGCACGCCACAAACGCTTGTCGAACAGGTTGTCCACGCCGCCGGTCAGACTGACATTCTTCGTCACATCCCAGGTCGCGCTCAGGCCAACAATGCTGTAAGGGCTAATTTCTTTGGTTTCCGGTCCAACCGCTGGCTGGCCTTTATAGTTGTACTTCTTCGGCTGCTGCTTGCCGTACCAGGTGAAGGTCGTTTGCATCGACAAATCTTCCCGTGCCTGCCAGCTCAGCGTTGAGTTCAACGTATATTCCGGGATGATCGATAAACGGTCGCCCGTAGTTTTGTTTTCACTCTTCAGCATATAAGTGATGTTATTGGTCCACATCACCGTTTCGCTAACCGGCACATTTAACGATCCTTCCAGACCTTCAACCACCGCTTTCGGCACGTTATCCCACTGATAGAGATCGGTGCCGACTGCGTTTTGCCCTACAGCCACATAGCCCGCTTCAATCTTATTGCGATAATCGTTACGGAACCAGGTGACACCCGCCAGCCAGCCGTCGCGTTTGAACTCCAGACCAATCTCTTTGTTGATGCTGGTTTCCGCTTTCAGGTCATCATTACCTTGCAAATAGCAGCCGCCCGCGCTGGCATAGCAGCCCTGACCTTTACTGTAGAGAATGTAGTTCGGGTTAGTCTGGTACAGGCTCGGCGCTTTATAAGCACGGGCGATGCCCATTTTCAGCGTGAAGTCATCGCCTAAACCTTGCGATATATTCAGCGCCGGACTCCAGTTATTGCCGACAATGCTGTGATGATCGAAACGCAGCCCCGGCGTTACGATGGTGCTGTCAGTCAGCTCCATGTTGTTTTCGGCAAATAGCGAGAAAATTTCTGCCTTTGAATATGGGCTACGGTCAGTGGCACTTACACCATCAATAGCACCGCCGGTATTCGTTCCGGTCAGCGCCTGGGTGTTGGAACTTAAGTCCTTCATCCGCTGCTGATTCCACTCAGTTCCCAGCGTCAGCGTCTGGTTAACGAGGAAATCAATCGGCAGGTTAACTTCGCTGTGCAACATCACGTCATCAAGATCGATATCGACGAAATCTTGTGTCGCTTTTTCGTTAAATTTCCCTTCGGTGCCGCCCGCCAGGCCTTCCGGAATACGCGAGTTACGGGTGTGTTCGTACTGCACCCAGTTGCTGGTGGTCACGCCGTTATCCCAGCCACCGTTCCAGGTCAGCGAGTAGTTCTGGCGATACAGGCGGTTGGTTTCATCGCCATATTTAGAGCGAGTGTAAGCGTCAGAGTTGGTGTTCTGGGTGTCACCCGCATACAGGTTACCCTGGCGGCTGTAGCCCGCTTCAAGTTCGAGTGACTGCATAGGGGCGAAGTCCCAACGCACCACGCCATTGATATCTTTGTTGATCACCCCTTCGCGCCCGGCTGGTAACGTCGTGGCATAGGTTCCGGCACGCGCGGACTGATGGCCCTGGTTAATATCCCACGCATCAGCCTGAGTTTTGTCGAGGTTGCCATATAAACGGAAGCTGAATTGGTCGCCCAGCGGACCGGTCAAGCTGAAGTTGGTGCGTTTGGTGGCACCTTCCTCTTTATGCTCTGGCGCATTGAAATAAGCATCCCATGAGCCGTGCCACTCGCCGCTGCCTTTTTTGGTAATGATGTTAACCACGCCGCCCGCCGCACCGTTGCCATAACGCGCAGCTGCCGGACCACGCAGAACTTCAATACGTTCAATCATTTCAGGCGGCACCCAGGAGGTATCACCACGGGTATCACGCTCGCCACGCCAGCCCTGACGCACCGAGTTACGGCTGCTGACAGGCTTACCGTCAATCAAAATCAGCGTGTTTTCCGGACCCATGCCGCGAATATCAATCTGGCGGTTATTACCACGCTGACCACTAGTGGAGTTACCTGTCAGGTTAACGCCAGGCATGGTACGAATGATCTCCGATACATCGCGGGCAACCGGGTTTTTGCGGATTTCATCTGCGGTGATGGTCGAAACGCCAGGCGCCTGCAAGTTCTGCTCGGCGGCGGTAACGACAATAGTATCGTCATGTGAAACAGGAGTATCGGTTGGCTCTTGTGCCTGTGCTACCCCATAAATCCCCAGATTGACCAACAAGGCCAGGGAATGAATCTTCTTGTTCATTGTTTTATTCCTGCATTTTTGCCACGAATTGCAACTGTCGGGCGTAGTCGTCATCAATACGACGTATCCCGCTACCGCGAAAACCTTTGATCCTGAAAGACACGCAGTGCAGTTGATTAATTAATGTCCGCGCTTCCCACGGCGCGCCATTACGCTATTGCAAATGCAAATAGTTATCAATAATATTATCAATATATTTCTGCAATCAATGAAAAATTGCACAGTAAACATGGGGTTATGGTGTGACGGCGTTAAAAGTAGGAAGTGAGAGCTGGTGGCAGTCGAAACATGGCCCGGAATGTCAGCGTCTGAATGACGAAATGTATCAGGTCACTTTCTGGTGGCGTGATCCACAAGGTTCTGAAGACCACTCGACGATAAAGCGCGTATGGGTCTATATCACTGGCGTGACCGATCACCATCAGAACAGCCAGCCCCAGTCGATGCAGCGAATTGCAGGGACCGATGTCTGGCAGTGGACGACACAACTCAATGCCAACTGGCGCGGCAGCTACTGTTTTATTCCTACCGAACGTGATGACATTTTTTCTGCACCATCACCTGATCGCCTCGAATTGCGCGAAGGCTGGCGAAAACTATTACCCCAGGCGATAGCCGATCCGCTGAATCCACAAAGCTGGAAAGGCGGGCGAGGGCACGCTGTTTCTGCACTCGAAATGCCGCAAGCGCCCCTGCAACCAGGATGGGATTGTCCGCAAGCGCCAGAAACGCCTGCCAAAGAAATTATCTGGAAAAGTGAACGGTTGAAAAATTCACGCCGTGTATGGATTTTTACCACCGGCGATGCAACAGCAGAAGAACGTCCGCTGGCAGTTTTACTTGATGGCGAATTTTGGGCGCAGAGTATGCCCGTCTGGCCTGTGCTGACTTCGTTGACCCATCGTCAGCAACTTCCTCCCGCCGTGTACGTGTTGATCGACGCTATCGACACCACGCAACGTGCCCACGAACTGCCGTGTAATGCGGATTTCTGGCTGGCAGTACAGCAAGAGTTATTACCCCAGGTGAAAACTATCGCCCCCTTTAGCGATCACGCCGATCGCACCGTGGTCGCAGGGCAGAGTTTTGGTGGACTTTCCGCGCTGTATGCCGGACTGCACTGGCCTGAACGCTTTGGCTGTGTATTAAGCCAGTCGGGATCGTACTGGTGGCCGCATCGGGGCGGGCAGCAAGAGGGCGTGTTACTTGAACAGCTCAAAGCTGGTGAAGTTAGCGCCGAAGGTCTGCGCATTGTGCTGGAAGCAGGTATTCGCGAGCCGATGATTATGCGGGCCAATCAGGCGCTGTATGCGCAATTAGCCCCCCTAAAAGAATCCATTTTCTGGCGTCAGGTTGACGGCGGACATGATGCGCTTTGTTGGCGCGGTGGCTTGATGCAGGGGCTAATCGACCTCTGGCAACCACTTTTCCATGACAGGAGTTGAATATGGCATTCAGTAATCCCTTCGATGATCCGCAGGGCGTGTTTTACATTTTACGCAATGCGCAGGGGCAATTCAGTCTGTGGCCGCAACAGTGCGCCTTACCGGCAGGCTGGGATGTTGTGTGTCAGCCGCAGTCACAGGCGTCCTGCCAGCAGTGGCTGGACGCCCACTGGCGTACTCTGACACCGGCGAATTTCATTCAGCAGCAGGAGGCGCAATGAGCCAGCATTTACCTTTAGTTGCCGCACAGCCCGGCATCTGGATGGCAGAAAAACTGTCGGATTTACCCTCCGCCTGGAGCGTGGCGCATTACGTTGAGTTAACCGGAGATGTTGATGCGCCATTACTGGCTCGCGCGGTGGTTGCCGGATTAGCGCAAGCAGATACGCTGCGGATGCGTTTTACGGAAGATAACGGCGAAGTCTGGCAATGGGTCGATGATGCGCTGACGTTCGAACTGCCAGAAATTATCGACCTGCGAACCAACATTGATCCGCACGGTACTGCGCAGGCATTAATGCAGGCGGATTTGCAACAAGATCTGCGCGTCGATAGCGGTAAACCTCTGGTTTTTCATCAACTGATACAGGTGGCAGATAACCGCTGGTACTGGTATCAGCGTTACCACCATTTGCTGGTCGATGGCTTCAGTTTCCCGGTCATTACCCGCCAGATCGCCAACATTTACTGTGCATGGATGCGTGGCGAACCAACACCGGCTTCGCCGTTTACGCCTTTCGCTGATGTCGTGGAAGAGTACCAGCAGTACCGCGAAAGCGAAGCCTGGCAGCGTGATGCGGCATTCTGGGCGGAGCAACGTCGTCAACTACCACCGCCCGCGTCACTTTCTCCAGCCCCTTTACCGGGGCGCAGCGCCTCGGCAGATATTTTGCGTCTGAAACTGGAATTTAACGGCGGGGAATTCCGCCAGTTGGCTACGCAACTTTCAGGTGTGCAGCGTACCGATATAGCCCTTGCGCTGGCGGCTTTGTGGCTGGGGCGATTGTGCAACCGCATGGACTACGCCGCCGGATTTATCTTTATGCGTCGACTGGGCTCAGCGGCGCTGACGGCTACCGGACCCGTGCTCAACGTGTTGCCGTTGGGTATTCACATTGAGGCACAAGAAACATTGCCGCAACTGGCAGCCCGACTAGCGGCACAACTGAAAAAAATGCGTCGTCATCAACGTTACGATGCCGAACAAATTGTCCGTGACAGCGGGCGCGCGGCGGGAGAGGAACCGCTGTTCGGTCCGGTGCTCAATATTAAAGTATTTGATTATCAGTTAGATATTCCGGGGGTACAGGCGCAAACCCATACCCTGGCAACCGGTCCGGTTAATGACCTTGAACTGGCCCTTTTCCCGGATGAAAACGGTGATTTGAGTATTGAGATCCTCGCCAATAAACAGCGTTACGATGAGCCAACGTTAATCAAGCATGCTGAACGGCTGAAAATGCTGACGGCGCAGTTTGCCGCGGATCCGGCGCGGTTGTGCGGCGATGTCGATATTATGCTGCCAGAAGAGTATGCACAGCTGGCGCAGATCAATGCCACTCAGGTTGAGATTCCAGAAACCACACTGAGCGCGCTGGTGGCAGAACAGGCGGCAAAAACGCCGGATGCTCCGGCACTGGCAGATGTGCGTTACCAGTTCAGTTATCGGGAAATGCGCGAGCAGGTGGTGGCGCTGGCGAATCTGCTGCGTGAGCGCGGCGTTAAACCTGGCGACAGCGTAGCGGTGGCACTACCGCGCTCGGTCTTTTTGACTATGGCGCTACATGCGATAGTTGAAGCAGGTGCGGCCTGGCTACCGCTGGATACGGGCTATCCGGACGATCGCCTGAAAATGATGCTGGAAGATGCGTGTCCGTCACTGTTAATCACCACCGATGATCAACTGCCGCGCTTTAGCGATATCCCCAATTTAACCAGTCTTTGCTATAACGCCCCGCTTACACCGCAGGTCAGTGCGCCGCTGCAACTTTCACAACCGCACCACACGGCTTATATCATCTTCACCTCCGGTTCCACCGGCAGGCCGAAAGGGGTGATGGTCGGGCAGACGGCTATCGTTAACCGCCTGTTATGGATGCAAAACCACTACACGCTCACAGGCGAAGATGTTGTTGCCCAAAAAACGCCGTGCAGTTTTGATGTCTCGGTGTGGGAGTTTTTCTGGCCGTTTATTGCCGGGGCGAAACTGGTGATGGCTGAACCGGAAGCGCACCGCGATCCGCTCGCTATGCAGCAATTCTTTGCCGAATATGGCGTAACGACCACGCATTTTGTACCGTCGATGCTGGCGGCGTTTGTTGCTTCGTTGACGCCGGAAACCGCTCGCCAGAGTTGCGCGACGTTGAAACAGGTTTTCTGTAGCGGAGAAGCCTTACCAGCCGATTTATGTCGCGAATGGCAACAGTTAACCGGCGCGCCGTTACATAATCTTTATGGCCCGACAGAAGCGGCGGTGGATGTGAGCTGGTATCCAGCCTTTGGTGCTGAACTTGCAGCGGTACGCGGCAGCAGTGTGCCGATTGGCTACCCGGTGTGGAACACGGGCCTGCGCATTCTCGATGCGATGATGCATCCGGTGCCGCCGGGTGTGGCAGGCGATCTCTATCTGACCGGTATTCAACTGGCGCAGGGGTATCTTGGACGACCCGATCTGACCGCCAGCCGCTTTATTGCCGATCCTTTTGCCCCTGGCGAACGGATGTACCGTACCGGAGACGTTGCCCGCTGGCTGGATAACGGCGCGGTGGAGTATCTCGGGCGTAGTGATGATCAGCTAAAAATTCGTGGTCAGCGGATTGAACTGGGCGAAATCGATCGTGTGATGCAGGCGCTGCCGGATGTCGAGCAAGCAGTTACCCATGCTTGTGTGATTAATCAGGCGGCAGCCACCGGGGGGGATGCGCGTCAACTGGTGGGCTATCTGGTGTCGCAATCGGGCCTGCCGCTGGATACCAGCGCATTGCAGGCGCAGCTTCGCGAAAAATTGCCACCGCATATGGTGCCCGTGGTTCTGCTGCAACTGCCGCAGTTACCACTTAGCGCCAACGGTAAGCTGGATCGCAAAGCCTTACCGTTGCCGGAACTGAAGGCACAAGCGTCGGGGCGTGCGCCGAAAGCGGGCAGTGAAACGATTATCGCCGCGGCGTTCTCGTCATTGCTGGGTTGTGACGTGCAGGATGCTGACGCTGATTTCTTCGCGCTTGGCGGTCATTCGCTACTGGCAATGAAACTGGCAGCACAACTCAGTCGACAGTTTGCCCGTCAGGTGACGCCGGGGCAGGTGATGGTCGCGTCAACCGTCGCCAAACTGGCAACGGTTATTGATGGTGAAGAAGACAGCTCCCGGCGCATGGGATTTGAAACCATCCTGCCGTTGCGTGAAGGTAATGGCCCGACGCTGTTTTGTTTCCATCCAGCATCTGGTTTTGCCTGGCAGTTTAGCGTGCTCTCGCGTTATCTCGATCCTCAATGGTCGATTATTGGCATCCAGTCTCCGCGCCCTCATGGCCCCATGCAGACGGCGGCAAACCTGGATGAAGTCTGCGAAGCGCATCTGGCAACGTTACTTGAACAACAACCGCAAGGCCCTTATTACCTGCTGGGGTATTCGCTGGGCGGTACGCTGGCGCAAGGGATTGCGGCACGGCTGCGTGCGCGTGGCGAACAGGTGGCATTTCTTGGCTTGCTGGATACCTGGCCGCCAGAAACGCAAAACTGGCAGGAAAAAGAAGCTAATGGTCTGGACCCGGAAGTGTTGGCGGAGATTAACCGCGAACGTGAAGCTTTCCTGGCGGCACAGCAGGGAAATACTTCAACGGAGCTGTTTACCACCATTGAAGGCAACTACGCTGATGCAGTGCGCTTGTTGACCACTGCCCATAGTGTTCCGTTTGATGGAAAAGCGACGCTGTTTGTTGCCGAACGCACGCTTCAGGAGGGGATGACTCCCGAACGGGCCTGGGCACCATGGATTGCGGAGCTGGATATCTATCGTCAGGATTGCGCACATGTGGATATTATCTCGCCGATGGCGTTTGAAAAAATAGGGCCAATTATTCGTGCGGCGCTAAATAAGTAAATTTATATTATCTATAAACCCATAATTACAATAAATGATTATGGGTTTATTATTTATTTAATTTATCAATTTAACGGATATTTCTCTGAAATAGAGTGAATGTTGCATTCAGTGAGAGGAATTTACAAACTTCAGCTTCGGATAATTCTCACCAACTGGTAAAGTGAGCGCCGTGGAGATTTCCCCCTATTGGACTCATTTTCAGGTTATACCCCATGTCATCAATGAATATTAAACAGGGAAGTGACGCTCATTTTCCCGAGTATCCTCTGGCGTCGCCCAGTAATAATGAAATTGATTTACTTAATCTAATTGAAGTTTTATGGCGGGCCAAAAAAACGGTCATGGCGGTCGTTTTTGCGTTTGCCTGCGCAGGATTGTCGCTCTCTTTCATCCTGCCGCAAAAATGGACCAGCTCCGCCGTCATTACTCCCGCTGAGGCTATTCAGTGGCAGGACCTGGAGAAAAACTTTACTAAACTGCGCGTTCTGGATCTTGATGTTAATCTCGATCGTAATGGAGTATTTAATCTATTTATCAAGAAGTTTCAGTCTATTAGCTTACTGGAAGAGTACCTGCGCTCATCACCTTATGTGATGGACCAATTAAAAGAGGCGAAAATAGACGAACTGGATTTGCATCGCGCTATCGTCGCATTGAGCGAAAAAATGAAAGCGGTTGATGACAATGCCAGTAAGAAAAAGGATGAACCGTCACTGTATACCTCCTGGACGCTAAGTTTCACCGCGCCAACCAGTGAAGAGGCGCAGACCGTTTTGAGCGGGTATATCGATTATATCTCTGCGTTGGTGGTGAGAGAGTCGCTAGAAAACGTCCGTAATAAACTGGAAATCAAAACCCAGTTTGAAAAAGAAAAACTGGCTCAGGATCGCATTAAAACGAAAAACCAACTTGATGCAAACATTCAGCGCCTCAATTATTCACTCGACATTGCCAACGCGGCAGGAATTAAAAAGCCCGTTTATAGCAATGGTCAGGCAGTTAAAGATGACCCCGACTTTTCTATTTCTCTCGGCGCAGACGGTATTGAACGTAAACTGGAAATTGAAAAAGCGGTCACTGACGTTGCGGAGCTGAATGGTGAATTACGTAATCGTCAGTATCTAGTCGAGCAATTAACAAAAACAAATGTCAACGATGTGAATTTTACGCCGTTTAAATATCAGTTGCGTCCGTCATTACCGGTAAAAAAAGATGGTCCGGGTAAGGCGATTATCGTGATCCTTTCTGCGTTGATCGGCGGTATGGTGGCTTGTGGTAGCGTGCTGTTGCGCCATGCCATGGCATCCAGAAAACAGGATGCCATGATGGCAGACCACTTAGTTTAAATCTTCGCGGTTGAAGGTGCCGTTCGTCCGAGCGGCACCACAAGCGGAGTTCCGGCTACCGGATCGTCAATGATCATGCAACGCAAACCATAAATACGCTCAATCAGTTCAGCAGTGACAATCTCTTTTGGTGCTCCCTGAGCAACAATTTTCCCTTCCCGCAATGCAATCAAATGGCTGGCGTAACGACAGGCCTGATTAAGATCGTGCAGCACTGCCGCCAGGGTATAGCCTTTCTCGCGGTTCAGTTCGCTTAGCAGTTCCAGTAGATCAATCTGATGACTGATATCCAGCCAGGTGGTGGGTTCATCGAGTAGCATAATCGCCGTTTCCTGGGCCAGCACCATCGCGATCCACGCTCGCTGACGTTGCCCACCGGAGAGGGTATCAACGCTTTGATTTGCCAGATGAGTTATTCCTGTGGCCTGCATCGCTTTCGTTACCGCTTCTTCATCTTCTTTACGCCAGCGGGTAAACAGCGGTTGATGCGGGTAACGCCCGCGCGCTACTAACTCCTGCACGGTGATATCTCCCGGCGTGGTGGCGTTTTGCGCCAGTAAACCAATCCGGCGTGCGACCTCTTTACTGGCGTAATGTTGAATGTGCTCGCCATCCAGCCAGACATGCCCGTGAGCAGGTGTCATCAGGCGGCTTAAGGTACGCAGTAACGTGGATTTACCGCAGCCATTTGGCCCGATAATCGCTGTGAAGTGACCATCAGGAATTTCTACAGTCAGATTTTCCGCAACGGTATATTTGCCATATCCGAGGGTTAACTGTTCGCCGCGCAAACGGGCTACTGATTCGGTCATTTTTTGCGAGACTCCTGAATTAACAAGACGATAAGATAAATACCGCCGAGGCTGACGGTAACGACGCCAACCGGAAGTTGATACGGCATAAACAGTTGTTGAGCACAGAGATCGGCTGCCAGCAGTAACAGCGCACCGCACAGCGCTGCCTGGGTTAGACCCCAGCGAGCGGTGCCGCTGATACGGCGGGCAATGTGTGGCGCGACTAAAGCAATAAAGGAAATCGGCCCCGCCAGGGCAGTGGCAGCTGCGGTAAGTACTACGGCGACCAGCATCATTAACAGCCGTGAACGTTCGACGCTGACGCCTAACGCACACGCGGTGTCATCACCCATCTCCAGCAAGCGCATCCGCCTTACCAGTAAGGCGGCGGCAATTAGCATCAATATAATGATGGGCGCGGAGGGCGAGGTTTTTGCCCACGTCAGGCCATTGAGCGATCCGGCATTCCACAAACCCGCTGTTAACGCCGTTTCTAAAGACGCTTTCAGCAACAGCCAGGTATTAAAGGCCACCAGCATGGCGCGAACGCCGATGCCGATAATAATCAACCGAAAGGTGTCGATACCGTTACGCCAGGCAAGCAACCAGACCAGCAGCGAAGTGATAATGCCGCCCGCCATTGCTGCCAGCGCGATAGCCGTCAGGTCCTGACCAAACAGCACCATCGCTACCAGTACGCCGCTCCACGCTCCGGTGTTAAAGCCCATTACGTCAGGGCTGCCGAGTGGGTTACGCATCAACGACTGAAAAATCGCGCCGCTGACGCCCAGTGCCGCACCAATCAACAGTGCCATTAGTACCCGCGGTAAACGCCATTCGGTGACCACCATTGTCATACTGCGCGGTGCGTCACCCATCAGCGCGGCAAATACCTGAGAGGTTTCCAGCGTGACGGCACCGCTGCGTAATCCCCACACGCTTGCCATCACACAAGCTATTAGCAACAGCAGACAGGTGATAATTAATCGACGAGAGACGTAAATCATGCGCCACCTCGCGTTTTACGTCGTACAAGGAAGATCAGCACTGGTGCGCCAATAAAGGCACTGACTACAGAAACGCGCAGTTCGCCGGGAACAATCACTCGCCCGATAATATCGGCAAACAGCAGCAGGGCAGGTGTGGCGAGCAGCGTGACGGGCAGCGACCAGCGATGATCGGCACCTACCAGCCAGCGCGCCATATGCGGCATCATCAGGCCAATAAAGGCAATCGGGCCAACTACCGCCGTCGCACTACCACAAAGCACGGTAATCGCCAGCAGCCCAATCAACTGTGTGCGTGCTACGCGACTGCCCAGCGCCGTCGCGGTGTCACTGCCAAGGCTTAAACTGTTCAGCGCGCGGCTCAGTAATAGCGCAGTTGCTCCAGCGATCAGCACCGGGATCAGCACCACTTTTAAGGTGTGTAAATTACGAATATCCAGCGAACCGGCTTGCCAGAAACGCAGTTGATCGTAGACGTCGGGATTAAGCAGGGCGATGCCGCTGGTCAGCCCTTCCAGCACCGCCGCCAGTGCCACGCCCGCCAGGGTTAAACGCACCGGACTTAACTGCCCGCCGCCCTGGCTGCCGGTAAAGGCAACAATCAACGAGGCCACCAGCGCCCCGGCGAAGGCCATCGCCAGTTGTTCCTGCGCGGATGAGTAACCAAACAGCGCCGCGCCCAGCACAATGGCAAAGCTGGCTCCGGCGTTCACGCCAAGCAAGCCGGGGTCGGCAAGTGGGTTTCGGGTGAGGGTTTGCATTAACGCCCCGGCAAGGCCAAGCGCGCCGCCTGCCAGCAAACCGGCAAGGGTACGCGGCAGTCGCGCGTCGAGCACGATGGTGCAGTCGGCGCTCTGGCAGGTGCCGGAGAGGGCCTCCAGCACTACGGAGACGGGGAGTGATTTTGCTCCAATGAGCAGGCTTAATGCCGTCGCGATAATCAGTAATAACAGCAATCCGGGCACGGCAATGGCGCGTGTCACGGCAACAGAACCAGACATACGAACTTCCATGATAATGAAATTAATTATCGTTATCGATCTTATTTGGATATGTTAGCATGTGCAGCCTAAGAATAGGTATTTAAAATATTTGATGGCAAGGCATTGTAATGAATAAACAATCCTGGCTGCTTAACCTCAGCCTGTTGAAAACGCACCCGGCGTTTCGCGCAGTATTCCTCGCTCGTTTTATCTCTATTGTTTCTCTGGGTTTGCTCGGCGTCGCGGTGCCAGTGCAGATCCAGATGATGACGCATTCTACCTGGCAGGTGGGGCTTTCGGTGACGCTGACCGGCGGGGCGATGTTTGTCGGCTTGATGGTCGGCGGTGTGCTGGCGGATCGCTATGAGCGCAAAAAAGTGATTTTGCTGGCGCGCGGCACCTGTGGCATTGGCTTCATTGGTCTGTGCCTGAACGCGTTACTGCCGGAGCCGTCTTTGCTGGCAATCTATTTACTCGGATTATGGGATGGCTTTTTCGCGTCACTTGGCGTTACGGCGCTTCTGGCGGCGACTCCGGCATTAGTTGGGCGTGAAAATTTAATGCAGGCCGGGGCAATCACCATGTTGACCGTGCGGCTGGGATCGGTAATTTCGCCCATGATTGGCGGCTTACTGCTGGCGACTGGCGGCGTAGCCTGGAACTACGGGCTGGCGGCGGCGGGCACGTTTATTACCTTGCTACCGTTGTTAAGCCTTCCGGCGCTACCTCCGCCACCGCAGCCGCGTGAGCATCCGTTGAAATCATTACTGGCAGGATTTCGTTTTCTGCTCGCCAGCCCGCTGGTAGGAGGGATTGCGCTGTTGGGTGGTTTATTGACGATGGCGAGCGCGGTGCGGGTACTGTATCCGGCGCTGGCTGACAACTGGCAGATGTCGGCGGCACAGATTGGTTTTCTCTATGCGGCGATCCCGCTCGGCGCGGCTATTGGCGCGTTAACCAGCGGTAAGCTGGCACATAGCGCGCGACCAGGGTTATTGATGCTGCTTTCCACACTGGGATCGTTCCTCGCCATTGGTTTGTTTGGCCTGATGCCGATGTGGATTTTAGGCGTGGTTTGTCTGGCGCTGTTCGGCTGGTTGAGCGCGGTTAGTTCGTTGCTGCAATACACAATGCTGCAAACGCAAACCCCGGAAGCGATGTTAGGGCGGATTAACGGTTTGTGGACGGCACAAAACGTGACGGGCGATGCTATAGGCGCAGCGCTGTTGGGCGGTCTGGGAGCGATGATGACGCCGGTGGCCTCCGCAAGCGCGAGTGGTTTTGGTTTGTTGATTATCGGCGTGTTGTTGTTGCTGGTACTGGTGGAGTTGCGTCGTTTTCGCCAGACGCCGCCGCAGGTGACAGCGTCTGACAGTTAATGCTTAGAACAGCGCCTTAAGCCGATCCAGCACTTGCATGGCGCTGTAGTAATCCAGTCGGAACGTCTCGGTTCCCAGCGCATAAACCTGCTTGTTTTGTACTGCAGGCAGGTGCGCGAGCAGTGGATTGGCATAAATCGCATCGGCGTCTTTCTGATCACCGGCGAACAGGAATAGCGACTCGCCATTTAACCCTGCCGCCAGATTTTCCCCACCAAGCTGAATGATGTCATGGCGTTTGCCCTGGCTTTGGCTGGCGTTTAAGCCTGCGGGCAACCTGGCCAGCGTAAAGCCGAGTTGTTCCAGCATCTGCCCTTGTGCTGATTCAGGCGTCCAGAGATTGGCACTGTGTGCAGCGGCGGTATAGACAATGGCAGTGACCGGCTGCGGAGGTAATTTGATTTGCTCTTTCGCCGCCGCCAGTTGCTTATCAAACTGCGCAATCCGCTCTGCCGCTTGTTTCTCATGCCCGGTAATTTCGCCAAGCTGCGTTAACAGTGACTGCCAGCTTTTGTCGTCGTAATTGATGATTAACGTCGGGGCGATGGTGGAAAGCTGATCGTACAGCGCCAGCGCCGAATCACCGCCGGTTGCGCTAATTAAAATCAGATCCGGCATTTGCGCGGCCACCGCTTCGGCACTTGGTTCACCGATATAGAGCCGTTGCAGTTTGCGTTCTTTCGCCACCTTGCTCCACTGGCGTAAAAAGCCCTGGTCATCTGCTACGCGGTTATTCGGCGTGGTCGCGCCGCTGGCGATCACCGGAGCATCAATCGCCAGCAGTGAGCCGGTCAGGGTGACGCTGGTGGAAACAATACGTTGCGGCTGGCTTTCCAGGGTATGAGTACCACGACTGTCAGTAATCTGACGCGGCCAGTCGGCAGCCTGAACTGCGGATATTCCTGAAAGCAAAAGTCCTGCTAAAAGAAGGGCGTTGCGGTAGAGCGGGGCGAGTCTCACAAATCAGCTTCCTGTTATTAATGAAGTTAATGCTTCTCATTTTCATTGTAACCACAAGCAGATGCAACCCCGACTTGCAGATTGCGTTACCTCAAGAGTTGACATAGTGCTCGTTTGCTTTTAGGTTAGCGACCGAAAATATAAATGATAATCATTATTAAAGCCTTTATCATTTTGTGGAGGATGATATGGATACGTCACTGGCTGAGGAAGTACAGCAGACCATGGCAACACTTGCGCCCAATCGCTTTTTCTTTATGTCGCCGTACCGCAGTTTTACGACGTCAGGATGTTTCGCCCGCTTCGATGAACCGGCTGTGAACGGGGATTCGCCAGACAGTCCCTTCCAGCAAAAACTCGCCGCACTGTTTGCCGATGCCAAAGCGCAGGGCATTAAAAATCCGGTGATGGTTGGGGCGATTCCCTTCGATCCACGTCAGCCTTCGTCGCTGTATATTCCCGAATCCTGGCAGTCGTTCTCCCGGCTGGAAAAACAGACTTCAGCCCGCCGTTTCACCCGCAGCCAGTCGCTGAACGTGGTGGAACGTCAGGCAATTCCGGAACAAACTACGTTTGAACAGATGGTTGCCCGCGCCGCCGCACTTACCGCCACGCCGCAAGTCGACAAAGTGGTGTTGTCACGGTTGATTGATATCACCACTGACGCCGCCATTGATAGTGGCGTATTGCTGGAACGGTTGATTGCGCAAAACCCGGTTAGTTACAACTTCCATGTGCCGTTAGCTGATGGTGGCGTCCTGCTGGGAGCCAGCCCGGAACTGCTGCTGCGTAAAGACGGCGAGCGTTTTAGCTCAATTCCGTTAGCCGGTTCCGCGCGTCGTCAGCCGGATGACGTGCTTGATCGCGAAGCGGGTAATCGTCTGCTGGCGTCAGAAAAAGATCGCCATGAACATGAACTGGTGACTCAGGCGATGAAAGAGGTACTGCGCGAACGCAGTAGTGAGTTACACGTTCCATCCTCCCCACAATTGATCACCACGCCGACGCTGTGGCATCTCGCAACACCCTTTGAAGGCAAAGCGAATTCGCAAGAAAACGCACTGACTCTGGCCTGTCTGCTGCACCCGACCCCCGCGCTGAGCGGTTTCCCGCATCAGGCCGCGACCCAGGTGATTGCTGAGCTGGAACCGTTCGACCGCGAACTGTTTGGCGGCATTGTCGGTTGGTGTGACAGCGAAGGTAACGGCGAGTGGGTGGTGACCATCCGCTGCGCGAAGCTGCGGGAAAATCAGGTGCGTCTGTTTGCCGGAGCGGGGATTGTGCCTGCGTCCTCACCGTTGGGTGAATGGCGCGAAACGGGCGTCAAACTTTCTACCATGTTGAACGTTTTTGGATTGCATTAAGGAGCGAGGATGAGCATTCCATTCACCCGTTGGCCGGAAGAGTTTGCCCGTCGCTATCGGGAAAAAGGCTACTGGCAGGATTTGCCGCTGACCGACATTCTGAACCGTCATGCCGCAAGCGACAGCATCGCGGTCATCGACGGCGAGCGTCAGTTGAGTTACCGGGAACTGAATCAGGCGGCGGATAATCTCGCCTGTAGCTTGCGTCGTCAGGGCATTAAACCCGGTGAAACCGCACTGGTACAACTGGGTAACGTCGCTGAATTGTATATTACCTTTTTCGCACTGCTAAAATTGGGCGTTGCGCCGGTGCTGGCACTGTTCAGCCATCAGCGTAGTGAGCTGAACGCATACGCCAGCCAGATTGAACCGGTGTTACTGATTGCCGATCGCCAACATGCGCTGTTTAGCGGGGATGATTTCCTCAATACATTTGTTGCAGAGCACTCCTCCATTCGCGTGGTGCAGCTGCTGAACGACAGCGGTGAGCATAACTTGCAGGATGCGATTAACCATCCGGCAGAGGATTTTATTGCCACACCGTCACCTGCCGATGAAGTGGCCTATTTTCAGCTCTCCGGCGGTACCACCGGCACACCGAAACTGATCCCACGCACTCACAATGACTATTACTACAGCGTACGTCGTAGCGTCGAGATTTGTCAGTTCACGCAACAGACACGCTACCTGTGCGCGATTCCTGCGGCCCACAACTACGCCATGAGTTCGCCAGGATCGCTGGGCGTCTTTCTCGCTGGCGGCACGGTCGCTCTGGCTGCCGACCCCAGCGCCACGCTCTGCTTCCCATTGATTGCAAAACATCAGGTGAACGTCACCGCGCTGGTGCCACCAGCAGTCAGCCTGTGGTTACAGGCGCTGACCGAAGGTGAAAGCCGGGCGCAGCTTGCCTCGCTGAAACTGTTACAGGTCGGTGGCGCACGTCTTTCTGCCACGCTTGCGGCGCGTATTCCCGCAGAGATTGGCTGCCAGTTACAGCAGGTATTCGGCATGGCGGAAGGGCTGGTGAACTACACCCGTCTTGATGATAGCGCGGAAAAAATTATCCATACCCAGGGCTATCCAATGTGTCCGGATGATGAAGTGTGGGTTGCCGATGCTGACGGAAATCCACTGCCGCAAGGGGAAGTTGGACGCCTGATGACGCGCGGGCCGTACACCTTCCGCGGCTATTACAAAAGTCCACAGCACAATGCCAGCGCCTTTGATGCCAACGGTTTTTACTGTTCCGGCGATCTGATCTCTATTGATCCAGAGGGGTACATCACCGTGCAGGGGCGCGAGAAAGATCAGATCAACCGTGGCGGCGAGAAGATCGCTGCCGAAGAGATCGAAAACCTGTTGCTGCGCCATCCGGCGGTGATCTACGCCGCACTGGTGAGTATGGAAGATGAGCTGATGGGCGAAAAAAGCTGTGCTTATCTGGTGGTAAAAGAACCACTGCGTGCGGTACAGGTGCGTCGTTTCCTGCGTGAACAGGGTATTGCCGAATTTAAATTACCGGATCGCGTGGAGTGTGTAGATTCACTTCCGCTGACGGCGGTCGGGAAAGTCGATAAAAAACAATTACGTCAGTGGCTGGCGTCACGCGCATCAGTCTGAAGGAGAGAACACGATGGCTATTCCAAAATTACAGGCTTACGCACTGCCGGAGTCTCACGATATTCCGCAGAATAAAGTCAACTGGGCCTTTGAGCCGCAACGTGCCGCGTTGTTAATCCATGATATGCAGGACTATTTTGTTAGCTTCTGGGGCGAGAACTGCCCGATGATGGAGCAGGTGATCGCGAATATTGCGGCACTACGCGACTACTGCAAACAGCACAATATTCCGGTTTATTACACCGCCCAGCCGAAAGAGCAGAGCGATGAAGATCGGGCGCTGTTGAATGATATGTGGGGGCCGGGCCTGACCCGTTCACCGGAACAGCAAAAGGTGGTGGATCGCCTGACGCCAGATGCTGACGACACGGTGTTGGTGAAGTGGCGCTACAGCGCGTTTCATCGTTCTCCGCTGGAACAAATGCTCAAAGAGAGTGGACGTAACCAACTGATTATAACCGGGGTGTACGCCCACATTGGCTGTATGACCACCGCAACCGACGCATTTATGCGCGATATTAAACCGTTTATGGTGGCAGATGCGCTGGCCGATTTCAGCCGTGACGAGCATTTGATGTCGCTGAAATATGTGGCCGGACGTTCTGGCCGGGTGGTGATGACCGAAGAATTGCTGCCAGCACCTATCCCCGCCAGCAAATCGGCGCTGCGTGAGGTGATCCTGCCGTTGCTGGACGAGTCCGATGAGCCGTTCGATGACGACAACCTAATTGATTACGGTCTGGATTCGGTGCGCATGATGGCGCTGGCGGCGCGCTGGCGCAAAGTGCATGGCGATATCGATTTTGTCATGCTGGCGAAAAATCCGACCATCGATGCCTGGTGGAAGCTACTCTCCCGCGAGGTGAAATGATGGATTTCAGCGGCAAAAATGTCTGGGTAACCGGCGCGGGGAAAGGTATTGGCTACGCCACGGCGCTGGCATTTGTTGAGGCCGGAGCGAAAGTTACAGGTTTTGATCAAGCGTTCACTCTGGAGCAATATCCCTTTGCGACCGAAGTAATGGATGTAGCCGACGCTGCGCAGGTGGCGCAAGTGTGTCAGCGACTGTTAGCGCAAACGGAGCGACTGGACGTGCTGGTCAATGCGGCGGGAATTTTGCGCATGGGCGCGACCGATCAGCTCAGTAAAGAGGACTGGCAGCAGACTTTTTCGGTCAACGTCGGTGGCGCATTTAACTTGTTCCAGCAGACCATGAACCAGTTTCGCCGTCAGCGGGGCGGGGCGATTGTTACTGTGGCGTCCGACGCTGCACACACGCCGCGTATTGGTATGAGTGCTTACGGTGCGTCGAAAGCGGCGCTGAAAAGCCTGGCGTTGAGCGTCGGGCTGGAACTGGCGGGTAGCGGTGTGCGCTGTAATGTGGTTTCCCCGGGGTCCACCGACACCGATATGCAACGCACGCTGTGGGTGAGTGATGACGCCGAAGAGCAGCGTATTCTCGGCTTTGGCGAGCAGTTTAAACTCGGCATTCCGCTGGGGAAAATCGCCCGTCCACAAGAGATCGCCAACACGATTTTGTTCCTCGCCTCTGACCTCGCCAGCCATATCACCCTACAGGATATTGTGGTAGATGGCGGCTCAACACTGGGGGCATAAGCATGATCTGGAAACGCCATATAACGCTCGACGAACTGAACGCCACCAGCGATAACACAATGGTGGCGCATCTTGGAATTGTGTATACCCGTCTGGGCGATGATGTGCTGGAAGCCGAAATGCCGGTTGATACCCGTACTCATCAGCCGTTTGGCCTGCTGCATGGCGGCGCGTCGGCGGCGCTGGCGGAAACCCTGGGATCGATGGCCGGATTTATGATGACTCGCGACGGACAGTGCGTGGTGGGCACGGAGCTTAACGCCACACATCATCGCCCGGTGTCTGAGGGAAAGGTACGCGGCATCTGCCAGCCGCTGCATCTTGGGCGGCAAAATCAGAGCTGGGAAATCGTTGTTTTCGATGAGCAGGGGCGGCGTTGCTGTACTTGTCGGCTGGGTACGGCGGTTTTGGGATGAACCCGACAGAATGAAATGAGATTGCAGGAAAACTCAGTTAACGAAGTGATCAAGTTAACATTGTTAAGTTAAATATTGGTTTCAACTCCGATTTACATAGTTGCCGTGTTGTTAAATTGCACAAAGATGTTATAGAAACAAAATGTAACATCTCTATGGACACGCACACGGATAACAACTATGAACAAATCAGGGAAATACCTCGTCTGGACAGTGCTCTCTGTAATGGGAGCATTTGCTCTGGGATACATTGCTTTAAATCGTGGGGAACAGATCAACGCGCTGTGGATTGTGGTGGCGTCGGTCTGTATCTATCTGATCGCTTACCGTTTTTATGGTCTTTATATTGCCAAAAATGTATTGGCGGTTGACCCGACGCGTATGACGCCAGCGGTGCGCCATAACGACGGGCTGGACTATGTGCCGACGGACAAGAAAGTGCTGTTCGGTCACCATTTTGCGGCTATTGCCGGAGCAGGCCCGTTGGTGGGGCCGGTACTGGCGGCGCAAATGGGCTACCTACCGGGGATGATCTGGCTACTTGCCGGGGTGGTTCTCGCCGGTGCGGTGCAGGATTTCATGGTGCTGTTTGTTTCCACGCGCCGTGACGGTCGCTCGCTGGGCGAGCTGGTTAAAGAAGAGATGGGGCCAACCGCCGGGGTGATTGCGCTGGTGGCCTGCTTTATGATCATGGTCATTATCCTTGCAGTACTGGCGATGATCGTGGTGAAAGCCCTGACTCATAGCCCGTGGGGAACGTATACCGTTGCGTTCACCATTCCGCTGGCGCTGTTCATGGGGATTTACCTGCGCTATCTGCGTCCGGGCCGCATTGGGGAAGTGTCGGTGATTGGCCTGGTATTCCTTATTTTCGCCATTATCTCTGGCGGCTGGGTGGCAGAAAGCCCGACCTGGGCACCGTACTTTGACTTTACCGGCGTGCAGCTGACCTGGATGCTGGTGGGTTACGGTTTTGTGGCGGCGGTTCTGCCGGTGTGGTTGCTGCTGGCTCCGCGTGACTACCTCTCTACCTTCCTGAAAATCGGGACTATCGTCGGTCTGGCGGTAGGCATTTTGATTATGCGTCCGACGCTGACCATGCCTGCGCTGACCAAGTTTGTAGATGGCACTGGTCCGGTATGGACCGGTAATCTGTTCCCGTTCCTGTTTATTACTATCGCCTGTGGCGCGGTGTCTGGCTTCCATGCGCTGATCTCTTCCGGCACCACACCGAAGATGCTGGCGAACGAAGGTCAGGCGTGCTTTATCGGCTACGGTGGGATGTTGATGGAATCCTTCGTGGCGATTATGGCACTGGTTTCTGCCTGTATCATCGATCCGGGCGTGTACTTCGCGATGAACAGCCCGATGGCGGTGCTGGCTCCGGCGGGGACGGCGGATGTAGTGGCATCTGCTGCGCAGGTAGTGAGTAGCTGGGGCTTTAGCATTACGCCAGATACGTTAAATCAGATTGCCAGCGAAGTGGGTGAACAGTCGATCATTTCCCGTGCGGGCGGTGCGCCGACCCTGGCGGTGGGGATGGCCTACATTCTGCACGGCGCGCTGGGTGGCATGATGGATGTGGCGTTCTGGTATCACTTCGCCATTTTGTTTGAAGCACTGTTTATTCTGACGGCGGTGGATGCGGGTACGCGTGCTGCGCGCTTTATGTTGCAGGATCTGCTGGGCGTGGTTTCTCCGGGCCTGAAACGGACCGATTCACTGCCTGCTAACCTGCTGGCAACGGCGCTGTGCGTGCTGGCTTGGGGTTACTTTCTGCATCAGGGCGTGGTCGATCCGCTGGGCGGTATTAACACTCTGTGGCCACTGTTTGGTATTGCCAACCAGATGCTGGCAGGGATGGCGCTGATGCTTTGTGCTGTGGTGCTGTTCAAAATGAAACGTCAACGTTACGCCTGGGTGGCGCTGGTACCAACGGCCTGGCTGCTGATTTGTACCCTGACCGCAGGCTGGCAGAAAGCGTTTAGCCCGGATGCGAAAGTCGGTTTCCTGGCGATTGCTAACAAGTTCCAGGCAATGATCGACAGCGGCAATATTCCGTCGCAGTATACTGAGTCACAACTGGCGCAACTGGTGTTCAACAACCGTCTGGATGCCGGATTAACCATCTTCTTTATGGTGGTTGTGGTGGTTCTGGCGCTGTTCTCGATTAAGACGGCACTGGCGGCATTGAAAGAGCCGAAGCCAACGGCGAAAGAAACGCCGTATGAGCCGATGCCGGAAAATGTCGAAGAGATCGTGGCGCAGGCGAAAGGCGCACACTAAAGTCAGAGTGAGGGGGGATGTTGGCGTAGTGCCTGGGGTTCCCCCTCACCCTAACCCTCTCCCCGGTGGGGCGAGGGGACTGACCGAGCGCGTTGATAGCACTCTCTCAGCAACCTGTTTACCGGAGGTATTGATGTTTGATTCACTGGCAAAAGCCGGAAAATATTTAGGTCAGGCGGCGAAACTGATGATTGGTATGCCTGATTACGACAACTATGTCGAACATATGCGGGTTAACCATCCTGATCAAACACCGATGACCTACGAAGAGTTTTTCCGGGAGCGGCAGGACGCGCGCTACGGTGGAAAAGGCGGCGCGCGCTGCTGCTAAATTTGTACGTCAGGCTTTAAACGATTCCACTTTTTCGAACGCTGCACGCAAGGTATCTGGTGTCAGCGTGACTGGCAGATAATGAATGGATTCCACCGGACGTAGGGTGTGGGCAATCATTTTGTTGATCTCCACCTGATTATTGATATCCACTTCCAGCTCCGCCAGCGTAGTCGGCAGATGAAAACGCTGATACGCCCCGGTTAATTGCGCCAGCACATCATCCTGACCCAGCAAGGCGCTTTGCACCAGAATTCCGTAGGCGACTTTGGTGCCGTGGAGAAACTTCTCGGTTTGTGGCAGTACAGTCAGACCGTTATGCACGGCATGGGCCGCCGCCACACGCGTAAAACGATCGCCCAGACCACCGACCATTCCGCCTCCGGCGATAATCGCATCGACCACATCGCAAAATGATTGCGTTAACTGCTGATTTTGCTGATCGGCAAGCGCCTGTTCGCTACTGTTTAACAAGACGTCGCGAATGACCTGCGCATTATTGATTCCCAGCCGTACGGTTAGCGGCAGCGTTTCTGGCTGAGGAGCCAGCACCACCGCTTCATACCATTTCGCCAGCGTGTCACCGATTCCTGCCAGCAGATATTCTTGCGGCGCATTGAGGATTATCTCCGGTTCCACCAGCACCATAAAATTGGCGTCGTCAAAAATCTCATAATGTAGCGCCTGTCCGGCATCGTTGTACCAGACAGAGAGTGGTGTCCAGGCAGCGCAGGTAGCGGCAATCGTTGGAACGGCAACAAACGGCAGACCGAGACGGCGGGCGAGGGCTTTCGCGGTGTCGAGCAGTGCGCCGCCGCCGACGCCAATCACCACGCTGCGATCGTCACCGGACTCAGCCGCCAGTTGTTGCACATTGCTTTCACTGCAATGACCGCGAAACAAAATATGCTTTGCTCCTGGCAGTTCAAACGCCGATGGAAGTTTGGTTTGCGCCGCGGCAAGTGCACGTTCACCGTAGATCCACACTGCGCGAGAAAGTTGTTCATCAGTGAAAAAATCATGCAGGTGATTGAGACTGCCGGGATGAGAAAAGTAGTTAGCAGGGCCAACGACGACGCGGATAGGATTGTGAGGCATGTTGTGTTGTCCTTATTGTTTTATTTAGACATCTAAACGTCTTGATTGCCAAATACTAGCATCGTGTTATAGTGGCTTCAACACGCAACTTTGTCAGGCACAATAAAAATGACAAATAACCCTCTGATTCCACAAAGCAAACTTCCACAACTTGGCACCACTATTTTCACCCAGATGAGCGCACTGGCGCAGCAACACCAGGCGATTAACCTGTCACAAGGCTTTCCTGATTTTGATGGTCCGCCCTATTTGCAGGAACGGCTGGGGTACCACGTTGCCCAGGGAGCAAACCAATACGCGCCTATGACTGGCGTGCAGGCCTTGCGCGAGGCGATTGCTCAGAAAACGGAACGGCTGTATGGCTATCAACCAGATGCCGACAGCGATATCACCGTAACAGCAGGGGCGACGGAAGCGCTGTACGCAGCGATTACTGCATTGGTGCGCAATGGCGATGAAGTGATTTGCTTTGATCCCAGCTATGACAGCTACGCCCCCGCCGTCGCGCTTGCGGGTGGAATAGTGAAACGTATTGCACTGCAACCACCGCATTTTCGCGTGGACTGGCAGGAATTTGCCGCATTGTTAAGCGAGCGCACCCGACTGGTGATCCTTAACACCCCGCATAACCCCAGTGCTACTGTCTGGCAGCAGACTGATTTTTCCGCTTTGTGGCAGGTAATTGCCGGGCACGAGATTTTTGTCATTAGCGATGAAGTTTACGAGCATATCAACTTTTCACAGCAGGGCCATGCCAGTGTGCTGGCGCATCCGCAACTGCGTGAGCGGGCGGTGGCGGTGTCATCGTTTGGCAAGACCTATCATATGACCGGCTGGAAAGTGGGCTATTGCGTTGCGCCTGCGCCCATCAGCGCCGAGATCCGCAAAGTGCATCAGTATCTGACTTTTTCGGTGAATACCCCGGCGCAGCTGGCCCTTGCCGATATGCTGCGAGCAGAACCTGAACACTACCTTGCGTTACCGGACTTTTATCGCCAGAAGCGCGATATTCTGGTGAACGCCTTAAGTGAGAGTCGGCTGGAGATTTTACCCTGCGAAGGCACTTACTTTTTGCTGGTGGATTACAGCGCGGTTTCTTCGCTGGATGACGTTGAGTTTTGCCAGTGGCTGACGCGGGAGCATGGCGTGGCGGCGATCCCGCTGTCGGTATTTTGCGCCGATCCCTTCCCCCATAAGCTCATTCGTCTCTGTTTTGCCAAGAAGGAATCGACGTTGCTGGCGGCAGCTGAACGCCTGCGCCAGCTGTAATTATTTTACTGTCCAGGCGCGGGAATATTGACGGTCAGCAAATAACTCTTGCAGGCCGTTAATTTGTTTCAGGCGCAACACTTCGTCGCTGTCCATACCCAGCTCTTTGCCGATTTTATTGTCGTCCCATCCTAACTGGCTGAGTTCACGAACGATTTCTGACATGGCTGTGATTTGGTGGCGTCCACGAGCGCGGTTATGACGAATAGTCGCGGCGATGCGTTCGTTACGTGTTCCTTCCAGACAGGTGACCGGTAAATATCCTTTTAATCGCATTTTTAACGTGTTAGAGCCTTTACCAATTTCATGACGGTGAAAGCCATCTACGATTTCCAGAGCATTTTTATCTGTGTGCGTAACCACAATAGGTTGGGTAAAACCATCTATTTCAATGGATTTTTGTAACAGTTTTTTCTCGGGCGGTGCCACATTGTTTGGGTTGTAATCATTTGGCATAAGTTGGCTGTTTTTAACCCACAGAACACAATCTACTGGCTCTTCACGAAAGGGGCTAACCTGATGGATCGCCAGGCGGATTTCGTTAATCGCTTTGATGCGATCGTCTTCCGGCAAGCTGGCGAGAAATTGGGTTAAATCCTGCGTTAATTGTTGTTGCATAGTATTCCCCACTCCTGACGTTTTACTTTTATCCGTTCGTTATAACGCTGATAATTCTTCGCTTTGGTTGGGCTAAATGATAATGCCCGACACCAGTAATCGTTATTCAGTAACACCTTGCAAATTCGCCGCCAGGAGGGGATATCTTTCGCGCCAATGTCCCCGTGCTGGGTCTGTGGCACCTCGACACCTTTTTTCTGATACCAATGCAAGTAAATGGCAATTTTGTTGCGGTAATGCTCAGCCGTTTTCTCCGGCATGCTATCAAGCAGCAATAATGCATACTCTTGCCAGTCTAAATGCTCTGGTTTGAGGATTTTCCGATGACCATAAAAATGATTGTCATGTCCGGCGTAAATGCCGCCACTTTTTACCCCGCTAACTCGTGCGCACATAGCAGCCCAGCGATCCGGTTCGATAACGTGATAGAGCCATAATCCTTGCCGTTGCTCCGGGCCAAAAGGTTCGCAAATTCGCATATGACGCAGGGGGGCGCCTGCCTGATACATGATATTATACAATGGGTTACATAGGGCTTTATGATTAGCATACCAGGTCCAGATATCAGCTACTTTCCAGTCGTAGATGGGGTAAATGTACCAGCTGTGACCGCCTGGTGCGGCTGTGGTCCAGGGCTTATCATCGGCAAAACGTTGTTTACTTAAACTGGCGATGGCGACAAAACGGTTGTAGGACTCATCCGCACGGATGCCGATCATCATCGCCGCCGGACGTTTTTGTGAAAACCATTCGGCAAACTCACGTACAAATTGTTCGAAGGTCATGCCTGGCTGGTAAAAGGAGAAAAAGTCAGGATCGGTTATCGCTTCTTGCGGGGGCTGACGCACCCATTCGACATCAGATTCCCAGCACTGCCATTCTGGTTGGTATTGTGAAAGGGAATTTTGCGTCTTGAGTGGGAGTGCTACCCAGTAAAACTCTTCAATAACGTCGGCATACAACTCGCGTAACGACTGTACATAGTCGATGGTACAAGAGAACTGTGCTTCCCAGTCGATAAACAAAACGCAGATTTTTTTTCCCAATTTTCTGGCAAGTTCGGCGGTAAGATGCAGCATTAATCCGGAATCTTTACCCCCCGAAAAAGAAACGCAAACACGGGGCAAGGTGTTAAGTGTCCAGGTAATACGTTCCTGTGCAGCTTCTAAAATATTCAGCGGAAGAGGGATTTTATAAATAGACATCTGAAAACGCTCTCTGAACGTTACTGGGTGACTTGTGAGATGAATCCGCTAATTATAGGGTAAACGAAGCAAGATAGAGCACATTATTTTATATTTATACAATAAATTCATTGATGAAAAATATAACATTCTCCATTGATGATTAATTAGAAGCTATCATTTAAGCGGTCTATGAAACGGGAGAAGACCAGATTGTTTAACGAGTATTTGTTATAGGAAATATAAAGCTTGACCGCAGGAAGCGGATGTTTCAACTTTATTTCTTTTAGTTTCAGAAAATTGCGATGTAAATCGTACAGCTCGGTAGGGACAATTCCCAATAAGTCAGTAACAGAAATGCTATTAATTATGGTGAGTAAAGAGGAGCTGCGAAACGAAATTTTACGGTTCATAAATCGTTCGTCTATGTCTACTTGAATTTCATCAATTCCTGCTGATTTAGATATTAGCAGGGTGAATTCTTCGGCCATAATTTGTTCATGGGTACTGGTATCAGTAATACGAGGATGTTTATTGCTACAAATAAGAGAATTGCGAATGGTGTGTAATGGCATACAGATGACGGAGCGGCTAATCACCGGCTGTAGCGTGATTGCCAGGTCAGCTTTGCGTTGAACTAACAATTCTTCAGCGTTTTCAGCTGAAAGCAGTATGTCGTGGCATTCTATATCGATTGAAGTATCTTGTCTTAGACAGCGGATTAGCATGTTGTTATTACTACAAGAAATAAGCTGAGGACCGTAGATAATAAAATTTTTCTTCAGCTCAGACTTATTAACGATATTGATCGTTTGTTCAAGGCCTCGGAGATTTTTCTCAAGATGGTGATGCAGATTTAACCCTGTTGTAGTCGGCGCGATACCTTTCCCTGAGCGGATGAATAACGGGTCATTAAATTGCGCGCGTAAACGTTGTAACGACTGACTAACGGCAGATGGCGTTATATATAATGATTCTGCTGCTTTGCTAATGCTGAGGTGTTGATAAATGCACTCAAATATGACCAGTAAATTGAGGTCGAATTTTTTTAAATCATAAAGATTAGCCATAACATACTCCGTTATATTATCTTGTCCATGAATCATTCTTGTAATCAATGATTCTACTGTTTTATTTATATTTGTTATGTTTTATTACTTAACTCTGGATTAAGTTTTTCTAAAGTAACACAGTTGTCTGGAGGGGAAGAAGCAATTCATGCGTTTTTAGAATGGTTGAAAAGCAAGGATGTATTTCAACCACCCATGAATTATCTTCTATTTATTTTCCATAATGATATTAAGCGTTTTCTGATCGGGCAACCCCACGGCCTGTTGCAGCGTATTTTCCTTACTCATGTAATAGATAGCCGGTGTGACATTTGCCCCCAGATCGTCCATGAGTTTCTCGTTGTCGCTTAACACTTTCATTTGCTCTGTACTTACGTTTGTAGGCACATTTAGCTTAAGTTTTCCGCCAGAGGCTTCATATTCTTGCCAGGTTTTTGCGGGATCTTTAGAGGCCAGAATTGCCGCGGCTGTCGCCGGACTTTCTGGTTTGATAACCCCAACCAACAATGTTCTCAACTGTACTTTGCCAGAATCAACCCACGGGCGCGCCTGCTGCCAGAACTGTTTACAATATGGGCAGAACGGATCGGCGAAAACGTAGACTATGACTGGCGCGTCTTTTTTACCGTCGAGGAGCCAGTGCGATTGTTCCATCCGTTGCCACATTTCGCGTCCGGCTGGCGCATAAATTTCTTTTTCGATAAGCATGTTACTCAGGTTTTCACCTTTCTCGTTGTACATGTAACCAGAGATAGCGTGCTTACCATCTGGAGTCAGGTAGATGGTGACGCCCATATCCTGATACTTTCCGAGATAACCTTTCATTCCGCCGGGGGCATCGAACGTTTTGATGATCTTAATGCCCTGTTTTTCAATCGCTTTTACCGGAGCAGGAAGTTCCTCTGCAAAGGCGATTGCAGGAAGCAGAGCCAGTAAAAGTATCTTTTTTAACATTAATTTGTCCTTTTCAGTCAGTGCAAAAGTCGGGTAAAAGGCATAACCTATCACTGTCATAGGTAAGAGCTTAGATCAGGTGATTGCCCTTTGTTTATGAGGGTGTTGTAATCCATGACGTTGTTGCATTTGTAAGGGCAACACCTCAGCCTGCAGGCAGGCGCTGAAGATACCAAAGGGTAGTTCAGATTACACGGTCACCTGGAAAGGGGGCCATTTTACTTTTTATCGCCGCTGGCGGTGCAAAGTTCACAAAGTTGTCTTACGAAGGTTGTAAGGTAAAACTTATCGATTTGATAATGGAAACGCATTAGCCGAATCGGCAAAAATTGGTTACCTTACATCTCATCGAAAACACGGAGGAAGTATAGATGTCCTTGATTAACACCAAAATTAAACCTTTTAAAAACCAGGCATTCAAAAACGGCGAATTCATCGAAATCACCGAAAAAGATACCGAAGGCCGCTGGAGCGTCTTCTTCTTCTACCCGGCTGACTTTACTTTCGTATGCCCGACCGAACTGGGTGACGTTGCTGACCACTACGAAGAACTGCAGAAACTGGGCGTAGACGTATACGCAGTATCTACCGATACTCACTTCACCCACAAAGCATGGCACAGCAGCTCTGAAACCATCGCTAAAATCAAATATGCGATGATCGGCGACCCGACTGGCGCCCTAACCCGTAACTTCGACAACATGCGTGAAGATGAAGGTCTGGCTGACCGTGCGACCTTCGTTGTTGACCCGCAGGGTATCATCCAGGCAATCGAAGTTACCGCTGAAGGCATTGGCCGTGACGCGTCTGACCTGCTGCGTAAAATCAAAGCAGCACAGTACGTGGCTTCTCACCCAGGTGAAGTTTGCCCGGCTAAATGGAAAGAAGGTGAAGCAACTCTGGCTCCGTCTCTGGATCTGGTTGGTAAAATCTAAATTTCCTTCGTCTTTCGCGCTACCAACTCCGGCGCGAAATAGTTCGGAAATTCACCTAATTCTTCGGGTGCTGCGGCACCCGATTTTCTTCCCCGCACCATGATGCAAGCTGCATCCAGGTAGCCGCAGAGGCCGCTTGCATGATGATGTTTAAAGCCCAGGAGATAAACATGCTCGACACAAATATGAAAACTCAACTCAAGGCTTACCTTGAGAAATTGACCAAGCCTGTTGAGTTAATTGCCACGCTGGATGACAGCGCTAAATCGGCAGAAATCAAGGAACTGTTGGCTGAAATCGCAGAACTGTCAGACAAAGTCACCTTTAAAGAAGATAACAGCTTGCCGGTGCGTAAGCCGTCTTTCCTGATCACTAACCCAGGTTCCAACCAGGGGCCACGTTTTGCAGGTTCCCCGCTGGGCCACGAGTTCACCTCGCTGGTACTGGCGTTGTTGTGGACCGGTGGTCATCCGTCGAAAGAAGCGCAGTCTCTGCTGGAGCAGATTCGCCATATTGACGGTGATTTTGAATTCGAAACCTATTACTCGCTCTCTTGCCACAACTGCCCGGACGTGGTGCAGGCGCTGAACCTGATGAGCGTACTGAACCCGCGCATCAAGCATACGGCAATTGACGGCGGCACCTTCCAGAACGAAATCACCGATCGCAACGTGATGGGCGTTCCGGCAGTGTTCGTAAATGGGAAAGAGTTTGGTCAGGGCCGCATGACTATTTCCGAAATCGTCGCCAAAATTGATACTGGCGCGGAAAAACGTGCGGCAGAAGAGCTGAACAAGCGTGATGCTTATGACGTATTAATCGTCGGTTCCGGCCCGGCGGGTGCAGCGGCAGCAATTTACTCCGCACGTAAAGGCATCCGTACCGGTCTGATGGGCGAACGTTTTGGTGGTCAGATCCTCGATACCGTTGATATCGAAAACTACATTTCTGTACCGAAGACCGAAGGGCAGAAGCTGGCAGGTGCGCTGAAAGTTCACGTTGATGAATACGACGTTGATGTGATCGACAGCCAGAGCGCGAGCAAACTGATCCCGGCAGCGGTTGAAGGCGGCCTGCATCAGATTGAAACAGCTTCTGGCGCGGTACTGAAAGCACGCAGTATTATCGTGGCGACCGGTGCAAAATGGCGTAACATGAACGTTCCGGGCGAAGATCAATATCGCACCAAAGGCGTGACCTACTGCCCGCACTGCGACGGCCCGCTGTTTAAAGGCAAACGCGTAGCGGTCATCGGCGGCGGTAACTCCGGCGTGGAAGCGGCAATCGACCTGGCGGGTATCGTTGAGCACGTAACTCTGCTGGAATTTGCGCCAGAAATGAAAGCCGACCAGGTTCTGCAGGACAAACTGCGCAGCCTGAAAAACGTCGACATTATTCTGAATGCGCAAACCACGGAAGTGAAAGGCGACAGCAGCAAAGTTGTTGGTCTGGAATATCGCGATCGTGTCAGCGGCGATATTCACAACATCGAACTGGCCGGTATTTTCGTCCAGATTGGTCTGCTGCCGAACACCAACTGGCTCGAAGGCGCAGTCGAACGTAACCGCATGGGCGAGATTATCATTGATGCGAAATGCGAAACCAACGTCAAAGGCGTGTTCGCTGCGGGTGACTGTACAACGGTTCCGTACAAGCAGATCATCATCGCCACTGGCGAAGGTGCCAAAGCCTCTCTGAGTGCTTTTGACTACCTGATTCGCACCAAAACAGCATAAGAAGAAGTAAGATTCACCTGCAATTGCTTAGCCGCCGGGGTCAAACCTGGCGGCTTTTTTATTGCAATAAAAAGCCCCGCCGGGATGGCTCCGGGCAGGGCGACATAAATACTTTTATCTATTAGCGAACGACCAGCACCGGCAGATTGGCGTGGCGGATAACGCTTGAGGCGTTAGAACCTAACAGATGGGTCGAAATCGATGGGTTGCGCGAACCGATAACGACAACATCAGCCCCCAGTTCTTCTGCCAACTCATTGACTTCATCCCGCACGCTACCAAAACGGACATGTTGTTTAATGCGGGAAGGATCGATGGTGAAGTGGCTGACCATCGTTTGCAAACGTTCTTCTGCTTCATGTTGCAGATGCTCTTCAAAACGACGTACATCAGCGGCAAAACGGTGCAGGCTCAGGCTGGCTGAGCCTGGTAGCACGTGAAGTAGATGAATAACTCCGTCATCCTGGGCGAGGAATTCAGCGTGGCGAACAGCTTTGTCGCTCAATTCCATTTCGAAAACATCCACTGGCATAATGATTGTTTTGTACATAAGCATTCTCTCCTTGTTTTTGCATGTATACATAACAGCACATTATTGATTATGAATCTATGATTTGCGAGGCTGATTCGATCTGAATTTGCGATTGATCTGGAAAATAAATAAAACCAGGTACTACCAGCGTTGTTCAAGGTATAGCACTGCAGCAACAATAATAGCTGCTATGAATATATAAAACGCAGTGATACTGAGAGCTTCGCTCATATGGGGTTCCGCAGATGAATAACCAGTTCAGATTAGAATGCTGTGCTTAAGAGCAAAATGATAAATCTGGTTGATATTTGAGCGGAAAGAGGATGCGAGTGCATCCTCTGGGCAAAGCGAGTTGTCGCTTGTGCAGATGGGATTAAAGCAGGTAGTCGCCAGCAGCTTCTGGCTGGTATTCGAGTTCCAGCACTTCAAGGTGGGTTGCAACGCCGCCCGGAAGTTCCCAGTGAATGGAATCGCCAACGCGCAGCCCCAGCAGTGCGGCACCTACCGGAGCCATAACAGAAAGCTGAGTATTGCTGTCAGTCATTTTAGCCGGATACACCAGCGTGCGCACACGCACTTCGCCATCGCTAAGATTGCGGAATTTAACCCGGCTGTTCATTGTCACCACGTCGTGTGGCATCTCTTCTGGCGAACACATTTGGGCGCGATCCAACTCTGCGTTTAACGCGTCGGCGATTGGCAAACCAGCATAGGCAGGTTGCTCCAGCAGAATATCGATGCGTTCGGCATCCAGGTCGTTAATGATGATAGTTGGTCTGGACATTTTTACTCCATGTCGTCGGTACTGCGAGTGTCGCAGATAAACATACCCAAAAGAAAACCCTCACCGTCAGGCGGCGAGGGTTTAACTCACATGATGATACTGACTGTTGCTCACTCTTTGAAGTGATTTGCATCACATTCAGGGAATTCCTCAATGCAGCGCATTATGTATAAATCTTAATCGTCATGGTTTATGGAAGACGAATTAGCGTGTTTTGTACATCAGAGGATTAATAACCCGCTTTATCAATCACAAAGGTTTTGCCACAGTTGCCTGGGTGTGGTTGTGGCAAGAATGAGTTTGCAGAAAGCGGAGCGTTGATGGCGTCAGCTTTGATTGAAATCTGAATTTCAGTCAAATACGCAGGGTTACCCTGGCACGTTAGCTTAACGGCTTTCACGTTCTCTTTTCCCCAGCTTTTGGCAAAGGCGGCATCAAAATCACGGCGGCTCACTGTTTTACCGTAGTTATCCGCAAGAAATTTTCCGGTTTCGCTCTCTTTAATTTCTTGATTCAGACGTACCATCGTGCCGAAGTAAGCGTCCGGATCAAAACCAAAGCAGACGCCGTGTTTGGCATATTCGTAACGTTCCAGGCAGGAACGACCGCCAGCTCCCGGCATGACTTCATTTAGTTTAGCTGCCGTTTCCAGCGATAACCCGGTTTCCGGCGATGAACACATCCGGCTGGCGCGTGCTTCTGGCAGATTCGGGATTGGGCGAGTAGCGCAACCGAAGCGCATCCAGCGGCGTTCATCAACACCACGGGCAGCAACCGATTTAGGCAATCCTGGCCATAGACCATGTACGGTCAGAAAATCAGCTTTGTTGGTCGTTTCGGTTTGCAGGCGACATTCATCTCGTTCGTTACGATTTCGATCGTGTTGACTCTGGCAAAATCCGGTTTGCCAGGAGAGGGCCAGGACATAGCGATCAAAATCGCCATACTGTTTTGCCTGCAACGCCACGGCGTTGGCAGAAGAGAAGGGAAGCAGAGAAACCGCGAGCAACGCGGCGTTACGCCAGAATGCTTTCATAATGGGTGTGGAACTCATACATACACTGAATACTATCTATTAAATCATAAAAAAGCCCGCCAGGTGGGCTTACCTGGCGGGCGTGATGATTTATTCAGCGTTTGGCGAACGTATTAGTTCCACATGGCGAGAATCGGCCAGCCAACCAACAGCAACATAGAGATGTAAATCACCCCGAAGATTGCACCAAGTCGCCAGTAATCTTTTGATTTCACATAGCCGCAGCCGTAAATAATCACCCCAGGACCGGTTGCATACGGCGTCAGACAGCCCATGATACCGATAGACAGCACCAGCAGGATACACAGTTGTTCCATTGGTACGCCCGGAATACCTTTACCGACGGCCAGAATAACCGGCAGCATGGTTGCGGTGTGCGCAGACAGGCTGGCAAACAGGTAGTGCGCAAAGTAGAACACCAGAACCAGTACAATCACCGTTGCGTTTGGTGAGAATCCTTCCAGGTGCGTACTCATGGTACCGGCGAACCAGTCAATAAAGCCAGAACGAGTCAGGCCATTAGCCATCACAACCAAAGTTGCCAGGTTGACCAGCGTGTTCCATGCGCTGTTATAGCGGGTAATGTCTTTCCACGGCACAACGTGCAGGGCCAGCATTAGCGAAACTGCCAGCAGACCTACCGCAGTAGCATTAATGACTTCACTGCCAAATACCCACAAACCTAAGCTGAGCAATACAAGGCCAATCAGCGTCCACTCTCTGCGTGTCAGCGCACCCATGGTTTTTAGTTCATCACCCGCCCAGGTTGCTACTTCTTCACTGTGTGTGATTTCCGGTTTGTAAAGCACGTAGGAAAGCCACGGCGCAATGATAAGTAAGATAACGCCAACCGGCAGGAAGCAGAGGAACCACTGCAACCAGCTAATCTGGATGCCGGCAATTTTGCTGACGAACTCCAGACCCAGCACGTTTGGTGCCGCACCGGTGACAAACATGGACGAACTCAGACTGGTACTAATGACCATCATCCACATCAAATAGCCGCCAATACGACGCGCGGACGGATCGTTCGGGAATGATTTAAACAGCGGCGGCAGGTTTTTAATGACCGGAAAAACCGTACCCCCGGTACGCGCGGTGTTGGACGGTGTAAACGGTGCCAGCAGAATGTCGATAATGACTATCGCATAACCTAACGTCAGCGTGCGTTTGCCCATGAATTTCACCAGGAAAAGGGCAATGCGACGACCTAACCCGGAAACTTCATACCCTAATGCAAAAATAAATGCGCCAAATACCAGCCATACCGTGGTGCTGGAAAAACCAGCCAGACCCCATTTCAGCGCCTGTTTTTGCGCATTAAACGCTGGGTCAGCTAATTCTTTGGCATCAAAGAGAAGGTAATTACTGCCAATAACGCAAATAGTAACCGCAATAAAACTGATCGCTGTTGCCGGAATTGGCTCGAGGATCATGCCGACAATCATTGCCACAAACACAGCGAAGTAATGCCATGCCTGCGGTGGCATACCGTCGGGGACAGGGATAAGAAACATGACGCCCATCACCACCAGTGGGGCCAATAGTTTCCATATATTATCTTTTGCTAAAGACATACGGGTTCTCCGAAAATTAATATTTCCAAATTTATCAAGTGCTTAAATAATTAAATCTGTGCTAAAAACCAGGTAAGGATCAGCAGGTCGGCACTGCCGCCTGGACTGAGATTTCGTTCGATACACTCCCTGTCGAACTGCCGGAGATAATCGAGATCGGCGGGGGTTCGGATGCCCCCTTTTTGCAATAATGTTTGCGCCTTGCGCTGTAGCCAGCGCAGGCCCCCCTCGCCACCGCGCGATGCAACGTTGGTATCGCCGTTGATCGCCATCAGTAGGAGTAAGGTATCGAGCAATGCCAGTTCAGGATCTAACCCCTGATCCAGCAGAGTGAGGTAATGCGGCAGGGCGTGGTTGATCACCAGTGGATAACCCGCTTCGGCTTCACCGCGTGCGCCGGTAAGGCCTAGCTGCTGGTACAACCGTTGACCTGCCGTCAGTTGTGAATTATTGGTACGCAGTTCGCGATCGGTCAGGCCACGGCAGAAACTTGCCGCCGTCGCACAAATGGTTATTGGCGTTACCGACTGGTTGAGTTGAAGCAAACGGCCAATTGCCGCACACAGTAGCCCTAAAGAAAAAATGCTGCCTTTATGCGTGTTTACGCCCGCAGTGGCGCGGAACATATCACCTTCGCAAGCCATACCAATTGGGCGTAATCCGTGGAGTACCGCTTCTGGTGCCATTTCAGCACTACAGGCACCAAATTCAATGAAACGGGGTAACCAGCCCTGAATCGCCAGCGCGCTGCGGTGGAAATCTTCCAGTGCCATATCTTTGTGCGCACCGCAGTTAATGCGATCCACGAGGCCTGGTTTCGGTGACAGATTGACTTCAGTCAGCATGGCGCGCCAGCCCAGCAGGGCGTACTCATCGATTAATGACGTCGCAAGCTTTGTGGTTTTAGTTGACGTTGCAGGCATCGACATCGTTCAGCAGCGCCTCCATGCGGTTGAGTAAATCGGTCAGTTGATGGGTTTTTCCACGCGCGCAAACAGCTGCGCTTTGCTCGCACAACAGGCAGCGGCGAGGCGGCAGTGAATAGTCGCGGCGGGAGAGAATTTCGCCTTCGGGTGTCAGGACATCGATATCCCATAACCGCCCGAGAGGATGACTATGTTCAAGCTCAATGGTGGCGAGCTTGAGGTCGCGAGCCGGGGCGGCAATGCTCAACATGCCCTCCGGCCCGCTGGCGGAAACCAGTGCAGCCTGCTCCTGAATTTGCCAGCCCTGTTTTGCGGCTAAGGCACGCAAGGCTGTCACGCCATGATTAAAAATTCGGCGTGTGACCTCGCTGTCTTTAATCGGCCCAGGCGCAACCACGGTAAAGGAGACCAGTGGAACAGGATGGCGCTTGAGCCAGACGTGTTGCCGTGCTTGCCTTTCATCCCGGCTGACGAGCAGCTCGGGAATTGACACCGCATGGTGGCTGGCGAGTTCAGGAAGCAGGTGCATGGCTTATTCCTTCACCTGATGCACAACATCGATCACCGAGCCATCGCGGTAACGCACAACGGCAACGACGCGGTCGGTGAATTCAATCGGCTGTGGTTCACCGGTCAGCAGACGCGCACGTTCACGCAGCCACTCAATAGAAACCACTTTGATCCCCGCTTCCTGCAGACGTTCTGCCAGTTCCGGACGTGCCGGGTTAACTGCGATACCGTGGTCTGTGACCAGAATATCGACACTGGAGCCCGGGGTGATGCAGGTCAGCACGTTATCCACCAGCGTCGGAATACGACCGCGTACCAGCGGCGCGACGATGATGGAAAGCGCAGAGGCAATCGCGGTATCGCAGTGACCACCGGAAGCGCCACGCAGTACGCCGTCAGAGCCGGTCAGCACGTTAACGTTGAACTGGGTGTCAATTTCCAGCGCGCTCAGTACCACCACGTCGAGACGATCAACCGATGCACCTTTTGAACCCCAGTTAGCGTACTGGTTGGCGCTGATTTCGATGTGATTGGGGTTACGGGCCAGCGATTGTGCAGCGTGGCTGTCAAAGCTCTGCACATCCAGCAGTTTGCGGATCAGACCTTTTTCGTGCAGATCAACCATCGTTGCGGTAATACCACCGAGGGCGAAGTCAGCGCGAATATCGCGGCTACGCATTTTGTCTTCCAGGAAACGGGTTACCGCCAGCGATGCGCCGCCGGTGCCGGTCTGCATGGAGAAACCTTCTTTGAAGTAGCCAGAGTTAACAATCACATCCGCAGCGCTACGGGCAATAAGCAGTTCGCGCGGGTTAGTGGTCATACGGGTAGCACCAGCGCCGATTTTTGCAGCATCGCCAACGCGATCAACTTTGACGATCAGATCAACCTGATCTTGCTCAATGCTTGCCGGATTATGCGGATAAGGCAGCAGTTCTTCGGTAAGCATCACGACCTGTTTTGCGTTGTCGGCATCAACCATTGCATAGCCGAGGGAGCCGCAGCAGGCTTTACCGGTGTAGCCGTTGGCATTACCGAATTCATCACAGGACGGGACGCCGAGGAAAGCCACGTCGATATTCAGTTCGCCGCTCTGTACCAGATGCACACGTCCGCCGTGAGAGTGGATTTGCACCGGTTCCGCCAGCAGACCACGGGAGATTTCTTCCGCCAGTGGACCGCGCAGGCCAGAGGTATAAATGCGGGTAACCACGCCCTGGCGAATGTGTTCTACCAGCGGCGCATGGCAATCACTCAGGGAGCTGGAGGCCAGAGTCAGGTTTTTAAAGCCCATCTTCGCGATGACGTCCATCACCATATTGACGGTCAGGTCACCGCCACGGAAAGCGTGATGGAAGGAAACCGTCATGCCGTCCTGTAAACCAGAGCGACGAATCGCTTCTTCCAGGTTGGCGCACAGTTTGCGATCGCGCGCTTTTTCAGCCTGGTAGGTTTGCTTTGGCGAGTTCTGGAAAGCGGCAAGATCGCATTCAGCGCGACGATTCCAGGCCGCTACCCGTTCTTGTCGTTGAGATTGTTCAATTTTCTGCGTCATTTTGATTGCCTTATTCTTCGCGGATGCCGGAAAGTTCTGCACGGGAGAGCACCAGACGGGCGCGATCGATAACCGGACCGTCCACCATCTTGCCGTTCAGGGAAACCACGCCGAGGCCTTCGCGAGCGGCGGCTTCAGCGGCTTCTACGACGCGGCGGGCGTGATCCACTTCTTTCTGGGTCGGTGCGTAGAGGTTGTGCAGCAGATCAATCTGACGCGGGTTGATCAGCGATTTGCCGTCAAAGCCCAGCTGTTTGATGTGGGCGGCTTCTTGCAGGAATCCGGCTTCGTTGTTTGCGTCAGAATAGACGGTATCGAACGCCTGAATACCCGCAGATCGCGCGGCCTGCAAAATGGAGCAGCGAGCGAACAGCAGTTCAGTTCCTTCCGGGGAGCGTTCTGTACGCAGGTTGCGCACATAGTCTTCTGCACCGAGGGCGATACCGATCAAACGCTCGGAAGCGTGAGCGATTTCCACTGCGCGGGTAATGCCCAGCGGAGATTCAATCGCCGCCAGCAAGCCGGTACTGCCGGGTTCACGACCACAGGCTTTTTCGATACGCAGGATCTCTTTTTCGATATCCAGAACATCCTGAGCGGTATCGGTTTTCGGCAGACGCACAACGTCCGCACCACCGCGAACGACGGCTTCCAGGTCGTTGACACCCCATTCGGAATCCAGCGCGTTTACACGCACAATGGTTTCAATATCGCGATACAGCGGATGTTGCAGCGCGTGGTAAACCATGCGGCGGGCGGTGTCTTTTTCACGCAATGCTACGGAGTCTTCGAGGTCAAACATCAGGGCATCAGCCGGGTAGATGAATGAGTTGCTGACCATCGCGGCATTGGCACCAGGCACAAACAACATGCTGCGGCGGGTGCGAGTTTTACGTTGTTGCAGCGAAGCGGAAATCATTGGCAATCCTCCCATGGCAGAGCCGGGATACCGCTGGCGCGTGCCAGCAGGGCTTCCAGTCGTGCACGTAAAATGCAGTCCAGTGCGCCTTTGTCATCGACATTCAGCTGTACGCCGCGCACGTTGTAGCGGGCGAGAACGTCCAGAATGGTGGTGCGAATGGCATCACCAAACTGTTTTTCAACGCTGCTGTTGATTTGCAGGTCGATATCCTGCGTATCGAGTGGGGCGATGCGTATCATCACATCCCCAGACTCAAGGGTGCCTGCAACGGCGGGCTGGTTTATTTTCATTTTTCACCTGTTTCTCATGCGGGGGTCTTTTGACGAGCTGCCGCGTCCTGGCGGGAGTGCTCAAGCAGGTTCTGCAAATAATGCAGCGTGACTGCAGGGACCAGCGGCGCGATAGCCGTGAGATCGTTTTTCGCCAGCAGTTGACGTACCCGGGAAGCGGATATCGGCATCTCCTGGTAACGCAGCCGCTCAATTTCAACCAGTTCGATGGGCGGTGCGGAGATAGTCGGCGTTTCCAGCCAGTAGCGCATATCCTGGTTGTACTGGGCGGTAACGCGACAAAAGGGTTCAGTACCGACAAAGCGGTGAGTTACACCCAGCGCGGGAGCGAGGTACTGACGGAAAATCTTCAGATCAATTTCGGTGTAACAATGGTTAATGACGCTCTGTTCTTTAATGAAGTAGCAAGGGAACGTAGCGCGGGAGATGATGTATTCGGAGCCGCGATGCACAGTCAGGCGTGGAATATCGGCGGTGCCTTTTAACACCAGATCCAGCCGGTCTTCATAGGGAAAGCGTGAAGAATCTTCTTTAACTAAAAACAGATGCAACCAGTCGCACTGTGCTGCAGCCTGTTGAATCAGATAACGGTGACCATTCGTAAAGGGATTGGCGTTCATCACAATGCAGCCAATCTTGTTCCCTGGATGACGAAATTTTTTCAGCGATTCGGCATAGCGTTTCAGTCGCGTGGCGCTGTTTTCCATCAGCACCATCACGCCGGGTACACTGGTCAGCGTGGAAAAACCGCACTGGCGGAACAGCGCCTCGTATTCGGTTTTGGTATAAATAAACAGATGCGTGCTGTGCCGCTCATAGGCGAGGTTTATCAATTCAGTGGCTAATGTCAGCGCCAGTCCTTCACCGCGAACGGATTCACTGATAGCAACGCATTTAATAATATTTCCGGCAATTCCACCGCACGCGATAAGCTTTTCATCGCGGGTTACGGTAATAAATACTTCGACTGTGGTGTCAACGCTCAAATCATTTTCATGCAGGAATTGGGCGATTTCCGCCATTTTTTTATTTTCTGAACGTTTTACACGGGTGAAAATATCATTGCCGAACATAATAAATAGTATCCTGAAGGTGCATGTTGTTATCGATTTGCAACGAATGTTGTTCGATGTTGCAAACTGATAACCTTTTATTTTCACTTGGGAGAAAGGGGGCGATCGAGGTATATCTTTTTCTCCTTTCGCTATACATCCTAAGGAGTATTGCAGCGTGAAATTTTGATTTATTTCACATAGAGTTAGTGGTTTTTTATTTATTTAATGGTTTTAAGTTTTTTAATTAATGTAATTACGAAATGACCCGCAGGTTTAAGTGATTTAATTGATTTAATGAATAAAATTTGCCACGATTATATTTAATATCTATGTATTTTGATTCAACATTTTAATTACATCCGTCAAAGAGGCTCGGGACAACCCGCAAGGAAAACAATGTTGCAGCTTAACGAGAATAAACAGTTTGCATTTTTCCAAAGACTGGCATTTCCGCTGCGTATCTTTTTGCTGATTCTGGTGTTCTCAATATTTGTCATTGCAGCCCTGGCGCAATATTTTACGGCCAGTTTTGAGGACTATTTAACGCTTCATGTGCGCGACATGGCAATGAATCAGGCAAAAATTATTGCTTCTAATGACAGTATCATCAGCGCAGTGAAAACGCGTGACTACAAGCGACTGGCGACCATCGCTAACAAATTACAAAGAGATACTGATTTCGATTATGTGGTGATTGGTGACCGGCACTCGATCCGCCTTTACCATCCTAATCCGGAGAAAATTGGTTATCCTATGCAATTCACCAAACCGGGCGCGCTGGAGAAAGGGGAGAGCTACTTTATCACCGGGAAAGGGTCAATTGGCATGGCGATGCGTGCCAAAACGCCAATCTTTGATGACGATGGAAAAGTCATCGGCGTGGTGTCGATTGGCTACCTGGTGAGTAAAATCGATAGCTGGCGGGCTGAGTTTTTATTACCGATGGCTGGCGTGTTTGTCGTGCTGTTAGGGATTCTGATGTTGCTGTCGTGGTTCCTGGCCGCGCATATCCGTCGGCAAATGATGGGCATGGAGCCAAAGCAAATCGCACGCGTGGTCCGTCAGCAAGAGGCGCTGTTTAGTTCGGTTTATGAAGGGCTGATTGCGGTGGATCCGCACGGTTACATTACCGCCATCAATCGTAACGCAAGAAAGATGCTGGGGCTGAGTTCCCCCGGACGGCAATGGTTGGGTAAACCCATTGCTGAAGTGGTCAGGCCCGCCGATTTCTTTACCGAACAGATTGATGAAAAACGTCAGGATGTGGTGGCGAACTTTAACGGTCTGAGCGTTATTGCCAACCGGGAAGCTATTCGTTCTGGTGATGATTTGCTGGGGGCCATTATCAGCTTTCGTAGTAAAGACGAAATATCCACCCTCAATGCACAACTGACGCAAATTAAACAATACGTCGAGAGCCTGCGCACATTGCGACACGAGCATCTCAATTGGATGTCGACGCTCAATGGTCTGTTGCAGATGAAAGAGTATGATCGCGTGTTGGCGATGGTGCAGGGGGAGTCTCAGGCCCAGCAACAGCTTATTGATAGCCTGCGCGAGGCGTTTGCCGATCGCCAGGTGGCGGGGCTGCTTTTTGGTAAAGTGCAGCGCGCCCGCGAACTGGGGCTCAAAATGGTCATCGTCCCCGGAAGTCAGCTTTCGCAACTGCCGCCAGGACTGGACAGCACCGAGTTTGCAGCCATTGTTGGCAATTTACTTGATAACGCCTTCGAAGCCAGCCTGCGTAGCGATGAAGGAAACAAGATCGTTGAATTATTCCTCAGCGATGAAGGCGATGATGTGGTGATTGAAGTCGCCGATCAGGGCTGCGGCGTTCCAGAGTCTCTACGAGACAAAATATTTGAGCAGGGTGTCAGTACGCGTGCTGACGAGCCCGGCGAACATGGCATTGGGTTGTACTTGATTGCCAGCTACGTAACGCGCTGCGGTGGTGTTATCACTCTCGAAGATAATGATCCCTGCGGTACCTTATTTTCAATCTATATTCCGAAAGTGAAACCTAATGACAGCTCCATTAACCCTATTGATCGTTGAGGACGAAACGCCGCTGGCAGAGATGCATGCGGAATATATTCGTCACATTCCCGGATTCAGTCAGATATTACTGGCGGGAAACCTGGCGCAGGCCCGAATGATGATCGAGCGTTTTAAGCCGGGGCTAATCTTGCTCGATAACTATCTTCCTGACGGTAGAGGGATTAATTTACTGCATGAACTGGTGCAGGCGCATTATCCCGGCGACGTGGTGTTTACCACTGCAGCCAGTGATATGGAAACGGTGTCTGAAGCCGTACGTTGTGGTGTATTTGATTATCTCATTAAGCCAATTGCCTATGAACGGCTGGGGCAAACGCTAACCCGTTTCCGCCAGCGTAAACATATGCTGGAAAGTATTGATAGCGCCAGCCAGAAGCAAATCGATGAGATGTTTAATGCCTATGCTCGCGGTGAACCCAAAGACGAACTGCCGACCGGCATTGACCCCTTGACACTAAACGCGGTGCGAAAACTGTTTAAAGAGCCTGGTGTGCAACATACGGCAGAAACGGTGGCGCAGGCACTGACTATCAGCCGCACCACTGCCAGACGTTATCTTGAATATTGCGCCAGCCGCCATCTGATTATTGCTGAAATTGTTCACGGCAAAGTTGGCAGACCGCAACGCATATACCACAGTGGGTGACATGATAAAGCCGGAGGAAGCTTGCCTCCGGCATGACTATTTACTTGCCTGTGACCGCGGCTGCCGTTCCTGGCACCATCAGCTCTGTAGCAACGATAACAATCACCAGCCCAACAAGCACCGGCACCGAGGTGCGTTTTACGACTTCAAATGGTGAGATTTTCGCCATCCCGGCAACCGCAACGACTACGCCAGAAACGGGTGACAGGGTACGACCGAGGTTTGACGCCTGCAGCATTGGGATAGTCAAATACGCCGGGTTAATGCCGGAAGAGTGCGCCAGTTTCGGGATCATCTCAACAAAGGCATAAAACGGCGCATTGCCTGAACCGGTCGTGACTGCCGCCAGCATTGTCAGGATCACCAATACCAGCATCAGGATGATACTCGCCGAACCAAACGAAGTGGCGATAGAAATCAGACTTTGAATAAAGCCGATGGTGCTAAGCCCCTGAGCGAATACCCCAGCGGCAACCAGCAGCATCACCACGTTAGCAAACGCATCTGCCATCCCGCGATAAGCCACTTCCAGGCCCGAGAACACTTTCTGAGTATTAAAGCTGCGGATGAACTCCAGAATGGAGGCAATCAGCATACAAATCACCAGAATAGTGATGATGTGTAATTGCGGCCCCCATTTGCCGTCAAAAATCAGCACTCCGATGATCGGCGTGAACGGCAAAATGGCATAAAACGCAGGAGCAGTGGTGGTGATTTCACTGACATCTAACATTTCATGAGAGATGTGCTCTTTTTTATCCAGATAACGTTGCCAGAAGAAGTGGGCGATCGCCATGCCGATAATTGCAGCAATTGAGATAGGCAGCGTCGTTTTGAAGGCGAAGTCAATCAGCGACATTTCGGAAGCCTGCGCCGCCAGCACCACATCCCCTGAAGTCGGTGCAAGAATAATCGCCGCTGGAGAGGCACAAATTGCAGCTGCTGCGCCACGACTGATACCAACGTTTACCATCACCGGGAACAGGGTTGCCATCAGCAAAACACCCAGACCGGTTGCGGAAGAGACGGCTAACGACATCAGACAGGCGACAAAATAGGCGGCAATCATCAGCAGGTAAGGGGAGTTAATATACTGCAATGGTTTTGACGCCAGCTTGACCACCATATCATTTGCGCCGATATGGGTCATGTAAGCGGCAAAGCCACACAGCATCATAATCATCATGCCGAGGTCGCCGCCGCGGCTCATGAGTAATATTTTTACGTATTCAACGATATCCGTGGCGCTGTAGCCTGTTGAAGCCTGGCTGGACGGTAACACTTTGTGCCCCATAATGGCACTGATAATCAGCAATAACAGGCCACCGACAAATAACACGCCGGTGGCGGAATACCCTTTAATGATGTAGCGAGCTACACCCACAATAACCACAACCCCAATAAGGAGTTCAATGAATGTCAGCATAATTTTTCCTGTCTCCAGGCCCCAAGGTAAATAATAAAAAATTCCTAAAGCTTAAGGAAAAAATATGCCCAATAAATTGGCGGTGAATGCTGATTAAAATCAAGAAAAACTGCCATTAAGACATTGAAGTTGCTGTTTTTATACATAGATAACAAAACGCATATTTAGCGGTTGGCAATTATCACATAATAATGTGTGTAAATTGATGGTGGATTGATGCAAATTTGTTAATTGCAATGGTGTTAGCTGCGGTTGTGTGCTCAAAAAACAATCTGCAATGGGCGTGGGTTGACAATATATAATATATTCTTCATTAAGATGTTTTTTGTATCTTATTAAAAAATAAGTTAATTTTTTCTTGGTTGCATTTTGTTATCAGAAACAACTTGCTTTTTCTTTTATGACTATTCCCATCGCAGAAAACGAAGTATCATCTTAAATCGATGCGCGGAAATATTTATCTTGAACAAGCGGAAATAAATAGAGCAGCTATTCAGATTATTCTTCATGTTGGGTCTATTAAGGTTATGTTAATTGTAGTTTTGCTATGCTAGTAGTAGATTTTTGATAAATGTTTTATGGTCACAAATGAACGTGAGTAAATATATCTCTATATTTTCCTTTGTTTTTATTCAGTTAATCAGCGTTGGTAAAGTTTTTGCTAACGTAGATGAGTGGATGACAACGTTTGGAGAAAATATTACACAAACCTGGCAACAGCCTGAACATTATGATTTATATATTCCTGCCATCACCTGGCATGCACGTTTCGCTTACGACAAAGAAAAAACCGATCGCTATAACGAGCGACCGTGGGGTGGCGGTTTTGGTCAGTCGCGTTGGGATGAAAAAGGAAACTGGCATGGCCTGTATGCCATGGCATTTAAGGACTCGTGGAACAAATGGGAACCGATTGCCGGATACGGATGGGAAAGTACCTGGCGACCGCTGGCGGATGAAAATTTTCATTTAGGACTGGGATTCACCGCTGGCGTAACGGCACGCGATAACTGGAATTACATCCCTCTCCCGGTTCTACTGCCATTGGCCTCTGTGGGGTATGGTCCAGTGACTTTTCAGATGACCTACATTCCGGGTACCTATAATAATGGCAATGTGTACTTTGCCTGGATGCGCTTTCAGTTTTGAGACAAATGAAATTTTAGTAACTTCTTTAAAATCAATGAGTAAAATAATTAACATCAAAAATAACGCGACTTTTATCACTTTTTAGTAAAGTTGCACTGGACAAAGCGTACCACAATTGGTGTACTGGTAACCGACACAGCATTTGTGTCTATTTTTCATGTAAAGGTAATTTTGATGTCTAAGATTAAAGGTAACGTTAAGTGGTTTAATGAGTCCAAAGGATTCGGTTTCATTACTCCGGAAGACGGCAGCAAAGACGTGTTCGTACACTTCTCTGCAATCCAGACTAATGGTTTTAAAACTCTTGCTGAAGGTCAGCGCGTAGAGTTCGAAATCACTAACGGTGCCAAAGGCCCTTCTGCTGCAAACGTAATCGCTCTGTAAGATACGTCAGCAAGAATTCAAAACCCGCTTAATCAGCGGGTTTTTTTTGGTCTTTAGTGTGCGGTTGAGGCCGAAAACAGCCAGAAAGCCAGTGCGGTCATGGCAAAAGACCCCAGAAGGTTGACGAAAACGTTCAGTAATGCCCAGCCAAAGCGGCCCTCTTGTAACAAAAACACCACTTCTGCCGAAAATGTTGAGAAGGTTGTTAGACCGCCACAAAATCCGGTGGTGATTAATACTTTCCACACTGGATCAATGTTCGTCATCCTGCTAAACCAGGCGAATCCCATTCCTATGATGAATGCCCCAATCAGGTTTGCAGCCAGCGTCCCCAACGGAATCGCCTGATGCAGCGGGTTAAATCGCATACTTAACAGCCATCTCGCCACGCTTCCCGTACCACCGCCAATAAAAACTGCTAAAAGAAGTTGTAACACTGCAAAATCCTGCTATTTGATTTGTATGAGTGATAAGTGTAACGCCGAATAATCGCCGTTGGCGAATTTTACGACTCTGACAGGAGGAGGTGGCAATGCTGGTTGCCGCAGGACAGTTTGCTGTTACATCTGTGTGGGAAAAGAACGCTGAGATTTGTGCCTCGTTGATGGCGCAGGCGGCGGAAAACGACGTTTCGCTGTTTGTCCTGCCGGAAGCATTGTTGGCGCGTGATGATCATGATGCAGATCTATCGGTTAAATCAGCACAGCTGCTGGAAGGCGAATTCCTCGGACGTTTACGGCGAGAAAGTAAACGTAACATGATGACGACAATTCTGACGATTCATGTTCCTTCAACGCCGGGGCGCGCATGGAATATGCTGGTGGCGTTACAGGCAGGAAACATCGTCGCCCGTTATGCCAAACTGCATCTCTATGATGCATTTGCCATTCAGGAATCACGCCATGTTGATGCTGGTAATGAAATAGCTCCGTTACTGGAGGTGGAAGGGATGAAGGTCGGTCTGATGACCTGTTATGACTTACGCTTTCCAGAGCTGGCGCTGGCACAGGCATTACAGGGAGCTGAAATCCTGGTACTTCCTGCCGCCTGGGTTCGCGGGCCGCTCAAAGAGCATCACTGGTCAACGTTGCTTGCCGCTCGTGCGCTGGATACCACCTGTTATATGGTGGCGGCGGGGGAGTGCGGGAACAAAAATATCGGGCAAAGCCGGATTATAGATCCCTTTGGCGTCACCATTGCGGCAGCGTCAGAAATGCCTGCACTCATTATGGCGGAAGTGACGCCCGAACGTGTGCGTCAGGTCCGCGCGCAACTGCCCGTCTTAAACAACCGTCGCTTTGCGCCGCCGCAATTATTATGATGTTTTTTTACTCGGCGCTTGATTCACCTTGTTACAGATTGCTATTGTGTGCGCGCGTCGAATGACCGTTAATATTCTCTGGTTTTTAAGGCGCGTTCTGTTGCCGGTTATATGTCAAGAAGGTATCTATGGGTGAGATTAGTATTACCAAACTGCTGGTAGTTGCGGCGCTGGTCGTTCTGCTGTTTGGGACTAAGAAGTTACGTACGCTGGGCGGAGACCTTGGAGCGGCCATTAAAGGGTTCAAGAAGGCGATGAATGATGACGATGCTGCGGCGAAAAAAGGCGCAGACGTTGATCTTCAGGCTGAAAAGCTCTCTCATAAAGAGTGACGTGGCGAGCAGGACGCTCCCTCAATATCTTGTTCGATACAAAAAACCCGCTTCAAAAAGCGGGTTTTTTATCAGACAGATGTAAGTAATTATTACAGGATTACTTAACTTCCATCCCTTTCGCCTGCAAATCGGCGTGGTAAGACGAGCGGACAAACGGACCGCATGCAGCATGGGTAAAGCCCATCGCCAGCGCTTCGGCTTTCATTTCGTCGAACTCATCCGGGCTAACGTAACGTTGAACCGGCAGGTGATGGCGGCTTGGTTGCAAATATTGTCCCAGTGTTAACATCGTCACACCGTGACGACGCAGATCGCGCATTACCTCAATAATTTCTTCATTGGTTTCACCCAGACCCACCATCAGACCAGACTTGGTCGGGATTTCCGGATGCGCTTCTTTAAAGCGTTCCAGCAGCTTCAGCGACCAGTTGTAATCTGCACCAGGCCGTACCTGACGGTAAATACGCGGTACGTTTTCCAGGTTATGGTTGAACACATCTGGTGGTGTGGCGGTCAGAATATCCAGAGCACGATCCATACGACCGCGGAAATCCGGCACCAGAGTTTCAATTTTGATTTGCGGGCTTTTTTCCCGAATGGCAGTAATGCAATCCGCAAAGTGCTGGGCACCGCCATCGCGCAGGTCATCACGGTCAACGGAGGTGATAACCACATAACGCAGCGCCATATCGGCAATGGTCTGCGCCAGTTTCACTGGTTCATTGGCATCCGGAGCTACCGGGCGACCGTGGGCAACGTCACAGAACGGACAACGGCGGGTACAAATAGCGCCGAGGATCATAAACGTTGCTGTGCCGTGGTTGAAGCATTCCGCCAGGTTAGGGCAGGAGGCTTCCTCGCAGACAGAATGCAGGCCATTTTTGCGCATTGCGGCTTTGATGCCCTGGATACGTGTAGAGTCCGCTGGAAGCTTGATTTTCATCCATTCCGGCTTGCGCAGCAGGGCTTCGCGCTCTGTTGCCACGTTTTTAACCGGGATAAGGGCCATCTTATCGGCATCGCGGTATTTAACACCGCGTTCCATCACAATGGGTTTACTCATAGCGTGCGTGTTCCAGTTGCGAATTACGAAGGAAAGCGTTTCAATTCAATAGATTGTTGTAATTATCAACTATTTTTGAATTAACGACTGGCAGTATATCATTGAAACGGACCTGAAAGCAGCCAAAGCGGTCGCGAAAATGTAAAATTGTTGTTGGATTGTGCCATTTTTTCGTTCTTCGCTGTGATCTGGCTGTAACAATACTTTTTCAAAATGCATTACGGATAACATCTATTACCCCGTGCAGGATGGGATCACGCAGGCTGAATTTGTTGTAGTGGATAGAGAAATCTATTTGCTCCTCATTTAAGGACGGAAAAGGCAGTTTTTCCAGCGGCCAACAACGGCTAAACAGGTTATAAAAACGGCTGGGAATAATCGCTAACATGTCACTGTTGGCAACCAGTGCAGCGATTGTCAAAATGTTGTAGCTGGTGAAACTGATTTGCCGGTCCGGAAACATCTCTTGAACTCTCTGCCGCAGACCGCTGAAATTTTGCCCTTCCGGTAACAGGAGTACATGTGCAGCGTTTTCGATAGTCTCTCTGTCATCTTCTAAGGAGAGTAGCGAATTTCCCTCGCGGCAAATTAACACCATATTGTCGGTGAACAGAACATGATGTTGTACCGTACGATTGGTGCAGAACATGTTATCAATGATGAGATCGGTTTGAAACTGACTGAGTTGGCTTTCCGCGTCGCTGATAGGGGGGTTGCGCAGTAAAAGCTGCGGATAATGAGTTTTAATCGCGCGATAGATGACTGGAAGGACCAGGGCTCCGACCGAGGGGGTGGTCGCAATAGTTATCGTTCGTTGCTTATCATAGGTTCCTTCGATATCCAGCGCGCCAAGAATGGACTCAAGGCCCTGACTGATATACTCATGTAGATGCATCGCAAATGCGGTAGGTGTGACACCCTGGCCTTTGCGAATAAACAATGGGTCAGGGAATATAACGCGCAGTTTCTGAATAGACTGACTGATTGCCGAGGGGGTCAGATTAAGCACTTTCGCTGCATTAACGATCCCTTTATGTACATATACAGCTTCAAAAATAGTCAGAAGGTTAAGATCAATATTTCGTAAGGTTGTAAATATTTGTGGTTTACCTTCTGACGACTTTCTGCTTAAACAGGGTTCAATTTGATTATTACTATCCACGCACTTACTCCAATTTTATTCATGGAAAAATAATATTTAAAAAAATTACAATAATCTTATATCTAATTTGAATGGAACGCTTTTGCTCACCATAGTCAACTATTTCAATAAGTTAATCAATGGGGTGAGTTACGGAGCGAAGCATTGCATCGCATTTCTGCAAGTGATAAAGAAAATATACAAACGCGAAGGAGAAGTAAAGCATTAGCAGGTATTATGAGTAATGACCCAGTGTAAATTGGGCCATTGATGTATGTAATTAAGCGGTAATATATTCGAAGTCGGGATTGTTTAGTAGCACTAAAATATTTTCTAGCAAACGCGGTGCAATATTATTAGTTGTCGCTTCGGGTTTCCATTGTGATATTTTAGCCATTTCCATTCCGGCATACCCACAAGGATTAATACGTAAAAATGGCGAAAGATCCATATTGACGTTTAATGCCAGACCGTGGAATGAACAACCGCGCCGAATACGTAAGCCAAGTGAGCAAATTTTCTTTTCCCCGACATAGACACCAGGCGCGTCAGCCCGAGGATGTGCTTCTATACCCAGTTCAGCCAGGGTATTCACCACTGTTTGCTCGAGCAAGGTCACCAGTTCACGCACACCGAGTTTACGGCGTTTCAGGTTAAGCAACACATACATCACCTGTTGCCCCGGCCCGTGATAAGTCACCTGCCCACCGCGATCGCTTTGGATCACCGGAATATCGCCCGGCATTAAAATGTGCTCCGCTTTTCCTGCCTGCCCTTGGGTGAATACCGGATAGTGCTCGACCAGCCAGATTTCATCAAGGGTACTTTCATCGCGGGTATCGGTGAATTCATGCATAGCCTGGGAGATTGGCTCGTAAGGCTGAAGACCGAGCTGGCGGACAAGAATTTTATCCTGATACAAAACGGCATCTCCGTGGAGAATGAGTAAAAGTGGGGGAAAAGTATATCACAGCGAGGAGAGGGGAGTTACCCGACCAGGGGCCGGGTAAAGAATACGCGAGTTACAGAACCATGCGGACAATATCGATTTTGCCCAGTTCTTCATACAGTGTTTCAACCTGCTCAATATGAGTGGCGTTGATAGTGATAGATACCGAGTGGTAGTTGCCTTTGCTGCTTGGTTTTACCGTTGGGGTGTAGTCACCTGGCGCATGGCGCTGTACCACTTCAACCACCTGATCAACCAGCTCAGGTAACGCCTGCCCCATAACTTTGTAAGTAAAAGGAGTAGGGAATTCAAGCAGTTCGTTAAGTTTGGTTTTCATGTCAGCTCCGGCGTAACGTAATTAAATAGCAACTCCCGCCAGAAGGCGGGAGTTTTTTACTGATGCTTAGTATATGGGGGCGGAAATCACACTTTCAAGTGTTCGATTTTTAACCAAACCAGTGATGGAACATTAACTTAATGTAATCAATGATTTTGCCGAAGAAGTTGCCTTCCGGGATTTCTTGCAGCACAACCAGCGGGCGTTGTTCGATCGTTTTGCCATCAAGCTGGAAGTTGATAGTACCGACGACCTGATTCTTTTGCAGCGGCGCATGCAATTCACTGCTGTTCAGCACATAGCTGGCTTTCAGATCTTTCATGCGGCCACGCGGAATGGTCAGGTACACGTCTTTATCAACACCTAACGAAGCGCGATCAGAATCACCAAACCAAACCGGTTCAGAGGCGAACTCTTTACCTACTTTCAGTGGGTTAACGGTTTCGAAGAAACGGAAGCCCCAGGTTAGCAGTTTTTTACTTTCGGCTTCACGGCCTTTAAAAGTACGTCCGCCCATCACCGCAGAGATCAAGCGCATCTGGCCTTCAGTCGCAGAAGCAACAAGGTTGTAACCTGCTTTGTCAGTGTGTCCGGTTTTGATGCCGTCGACATTCAGGCTGTTATCCCATAACAGGCCGTTACGGTTCAGCTGGCGAATACCGTTAAACGTAAATTCTTTTTCTTTATAGATCGAGTATTCATTCGGTACGTCACGGATCAACGCCTGGCCGATCAGCGCCATATCTCGCGCGGAGCTGTACTGACCGTCAGCGTCGAGACCGTGCACGGTCTGGAAGTGAGTGTTTTTCAGGCCCAGTGCGTTAACGTAGCTGTTCATCAAGCCAACAAAAGCGTCCTGGCTACCAGCGGCAAAATCGGCCATGGCGACGCAAGCATCGTTACCCGATTGCAGGTTAATACCGCGGATCAGCTGAGAAACCGGAACCTGCATGCCCGGTTTGAGGAACATCAGCGAAGAACCTTTAAATACCGGGTTACCGGTGGCCCATGCGTCGTTGCCGATGGTGACTAAATCAGTTTCTTTAAATTTACCGGCTTTCATTGCCTGGCCGATAACGTAACTGGTCATCATTTTGGTCAGACTGGCAGGATCGCGGCGGACATCTGCGTTCTGTTCGGCGAGCACTTTGCCCGAGTTATAGTCAATCAGGATGTAGGACTCCGCATCGATCTGCGGTACACCCGGGATCATAGTTTTGATATTCAGGTCATCGGCATGTGCAGCAGAGATAAAGGCTGTGCAAAGAGCCGTGGTGAGCGCCAGGCGCTTCATGATACGAGCGGAAAAAATGGTATTCATGGTCTGAACTACGACATCCGTGATGGAATTAAAAAAAGTGCCCTACTATAGCAAATGCACTACCGGCAGGCATCTGACTTTCCGCGTGACTTTGTTAACGTCATTTACAGAAATTGACACATCAGATGCCTGCTTTACGCTACTGCGCGGTGGTAATAAATGACTGCAATTGGGCTTCGGTTTGCAAACGTTGCTGCAAGGTACTGGCTTCGGCTTTGCTGGCGAATGGGCCAAGCTGGATCCGCCAGACCGCGCCATTTTGAGTTACGCGACCGGGGACGCCGAACTTCTGTCCCAGTTGCTGTTGGTACTGTTGCGCACGCGCCTGATCGCTTACGGCCCCAACTTGCACCATAAAGTTGCCGCTAGCGCTTTGCGAGGCGGCTTGCGGTGTCACCATTGCAGGCGAGGTTGCAGGCGTTGTCGAGGGAGCTGTAACAACGGGCTGTGGCGCAGGTGTTGGTTCGCTGCCTTCCAGCACACCAGGCGCTAACGTCGTTGGTGCACCGAGGAAACCGCTGCTGGTTACCGGCGCGCCGGTCGGATCTTCGCTTTTTAGCGTCGAATTACTGACCGGAAGAATGTCACCCTGCGGGCCAGACACTGAACTTGTTCCCGCGCCACCGCTTAAATCGGGAGGTGCAGGCAGGGCGTAAGTCTGTTTGGCAACTGTGGTACAGGCCATACCAGGACCAGAAAGCGAACCATCCTGGGCGACAATAATCGGATCGATACGAACTTTGGTGTTGTTTGACGTGTTAAGACGGTCAGCTGCCGCGCGAGAAAGCGAAATAACGCGGTCGTTGCCGTAAGGACCGCGATCATTAATGCGCACCACGATCATTCGCCCGTTAGCCAGGTTAGTGATTCTGGCGTAGCTGGGGATCGGAAGCGTTGGATGGGCCGCTGTCAGCTGTGTCGGATCGAATGCTTCGCCAGAGGCCGTCAGGTTACTGCCTGGTTCGGCGTCATAGATTGCGGCCAGTCCCGCCTGGCTAAATCGAGATGGATCCTGCACGATTTTGTAGCTTTTACCATCGCGCTGGTAATCCTGATTTGCCGTCGCGTTCAGTGGTTCGAAACGCGGGTCCGCCCCGCTAATTTCAACTATGGGGCCGTTACATACCGCAGGCTGCGGTACACTTACCGTCTGTTGCTGACCATCATCGCTTGTACATGCCGCGAGCATTCCTGCCGCGATGCAGATCCCGAGCCACTGCTTACGCATTGCGCACCTCTTACACGCTTTTCGACAACATTTTCCTGTGGGTGTGGATTGACATAACAATCCCAAACCCAGCCATCAGCACAATTAGCGCTGATCCTCCATAACTGACCAGTGGGAGCGGAACCCCTACAACCGGCAGAATACCGCTTACCATACCAATATTTACGAAGACATAAACGAATAATATCAGCATTAAGCCGCCAGCCATGACGCGACCAAAGGTGGTTTGCGCTCTGGCGGCTATCCACAGCCCGCGCATGATCAGCAGAATGTAGAGAGCGAGCAGAATCAAAATGCCCACTAACCCCAGCTCTTCCGCCAGTACCGCGAAAATAAAGTCAGTATGGCGTTCGGGGAGAAATTCAAGCTGTGACTGAGTACCGTGCAGCCAGCCTTTGCCGCGTAATCCGCCGGAGCCAATAGCAATTTTAGACTGAATAATGTGATAGCCCGCGCCGAGTGGGTCTGATTCCGGGTCCAGGAGCATCATTACACGCTGGCGCTGGTAATCATGCATCAGGAAGAACCACAGAATAGGAATGAACGCCGCCACCAGCACTACTGCGACGCCAATCAGACGCCAGCTAAGGCCAGAGAGGAACAGTACAAACAGACCGGAAAGCGCAACGAGGATTGATGTTCCCAGGTCAGGCTGCGCAGCCACCAGCAGCGTGGGCATAAATATCAGCACCAGTGCGATGCCGGTGTTCTTCAACGACGGTGGACAAACGTCGCGGTTGATAAAGCGCGCTACCATTAGTGGTACGGCTATTTTGGCAATTTCTGACGGCTGAAAACGAACGATACCGAGGTCCAGCCAGCGTTGAGCGCCTTTAGAGATTGCGCCGAACGCATCTACCGCCACCAGCAAAATAATACAGATGATGTAGAGATAGGGTGCCCAGCCTTCATAAACGCGTGGAGGGATTTGCGCCATCACCACCATGATGACCAGACCCATCGCGATTTGGCCAATTTTACGCTCCATCATGCCGATATCCTGACCGCTGGCGCTCCAGATAACCAGGGCGCTGTAAACCAGCAATGCCAGTAAGATCAGCAGCATTGTGGGATCGAGATGGACTTTATCCCAGAATGTTTTTTTATTCGGATTATCCGTCATGATTAATGGTCCTCCGCTGCGGCAACCGCTGGATTTTCCGCAGGCAGATCGGTGTTGTTATCACCCAGCATAATGTGGTCGAGGATCTGGCGCATCAGCGTACCAACCGCCGGACCCGCGCCACCGTTCTCCAGAATCATGGCGACAGCCACTTGCGGATTGTTGTATGGCGCAAAGGCGGTCATCAGTTTGTGGTCACGTAAACGCTCGGCAATTTTGTGCGCATTATAGGTTTCGTTCGCTTTCAGGCCGAAGACCTGAGCCGTACCGGATTTTGCTGCAATTTTGTACGGTGCGCTGGCAAAGTATTTATGCGCCGTACCGTTAGGGCGGTTAGCAACACCGTACATACCGTCTTTTGCCAGCTCCCAGTAACCGGAATGAATATCGCCGACGGGCGGTTCATGCGGTTGTACCCATGGCACCTGTTTGCCGTCTTCAGCGGTGCTCATCAGCAAATGTGGAACTTTCACGATACCGTCATTAATCAGGATCATCAGTGCCTTACTCATCTGGATTGGGGTCGCTGTCCAGTAACCCTGACCGATACCAACCGGAATGGTGTCACCCTGATACCACGGTTTTTTAAAGCGTTTCTGTTTCCATTCGCGGGTAGGCATGTTGCCGGAACGTTCTTCCGCCAGGTCGATACCGGTGTAATGACCATAACCGAATTTACCCATCCATTCGGAGAGGCGATCGATCCCCATATCGTAGGCCACCTGATAGAAGAAGGTATCCGCAGATTCTTCCAGCGATCTTGTGACATTCAGACGCCCGTGGCCCCATTTTTTCCAGTCACGATAACGTTTTTCTGAACCTGGCAGTTGCCACCAGCCTGGGTCAAACAGCGTCGTATTGCGCGTGATCACTCCGGCGCTCAATGCCGAAACCGCCACATAGGGTTTAACTGTAGACGCGGGAGGATAAACCCCCTGTGTGGCGCGGTTCACCAGCGGTGTATTTGGGTCGTTCAGCAAGGCGGAATAATCTTTGCTGGAGATACCGTCAACAAACAGGTTTGGGTCATAACTAGGCGTGGAAACCAGCGCCAGCACCCCACCTGTACGCGGATCGGTGACTACCACCGCTGCGCGGCTACCCGCCAGCAGCGTTTCAATATATTGCTGGAGTTTGAGATCCAGCGTCAGGTAAATATCGTGTCCGGCTTGCGGTGGCACTTCTTTTAACTGGCGGATAACACGCCCACGGTTGTTAACTTCAACCTCTTCATAACCTGTCTGACCGTGCAGCACATCTTCATAGTAACGCTCAATGCCCAGCTTACCGATATCATGCGTTGCCGCATAGTTGGCCAGTTTGCCGTCATTATTCAGGCGTTCGACGTCTTTATCGTTGATTTTCGACACATAGCCGATGACGTGGGTCAACGCCGAACCGTAAGGATAGTAACGACGCTTATAGCCTTTAACTTCGACACCCGGAAAACGGTACTGATTGACGGCAAAGCGTGCCACTTGTACTTCAGTCAGGTTAGTTTTCACCGGAATGGAGGTGAAACGGTGTGAACGTGCGCGCTCTTTTCGGAATGCAGCAATATCGTCATCGGTCAGATCAACCACGCTGCGCAAAGCGTCCAGCGTTTGCTGCACGTTATCGACTTTCTCCGGCATCATCTCTATCTGGTAGATAGTGCGGTTAAGTGCCAGAGGGATACCGTTGCGGTCGTAGATAATGCCGCGGCTGGGCGCGATAGGCACCAGCTTAATGCGGTTTTCATTAGATCGGGTCTGGTAATCAGTAAAGCGAACAATTTGCAGATTATACAGGTTGGCGATAAGCACGCCGGTCAGCAGCAAAATCCCCAAAAAGGCGACCAGTGCCCGGCGCACAAACAGCGCGGACTCTGCCGTATAGTCGCGAAAAGAGTTCTGTAGTTTCATCCGCTGCGTTTTCTACTCAAAGCTCCCTTATCACTCACGGTGATAAGGATGGTTGGTGGTGATGCTCCACGCCCGGTACAGACTCTCTGCGACCAGCACGCGAACCAGCGGATGGGGAAGGGTAAGCGCCGACAGCGACCAGCTTTGTTCCGCCGCCGCTTTGCAGGCAGGCGACAACCCTTCAGGCCCGCCAATCAGCAGACTGACGTCGCGACCATCCAGTTTCCAGCGTTCCAGCTCAGCGGCTAACTGCGGCGTATCCCAGGGCTTGCCTGGAATATCGAGGGTGACAATGCGGTTTTTGCCTGCGGCTGCCAGCATCTGCTCACCCTCTTTGTCGAGTATGCGCTTGATGTCCGCATTCTTGCCGCGTTTTCCGGCCGGAATTTCAATCAGCTCGAAGGGCATATCTTTCGGAAAACGACGCAGGTACTCGGTAAAACCGGTTTGTACCCAGTCCGGCATTTTCGTTCCCACGGCGACAAGTTGCAGCTTCACGCATTAACTCCAGAGTTTTTCCAGTTCATACAGGCGACGGCTCTCTTCCTGCATGACATGGACAATCACATCGCCCAAATCCACGACAATCCAGTCGGCACTGTTTTCACCTTCTACGCCGAGCGGCAACAGGCCCGCTGCGCGAGACTCCTGCACAACGTGGTCAGCAATGGACATAACATGACGGCTGGACGTACCCGTACAGATGATCATGCAGTCGGTGATGCTGGATTTGCCTTGAACGTCTAAGGCGATGATGTCCTGACCTTTGAGGTCATCAATTTTGTCGATAACAAAATCCTGGAGTGCTTTACCCTGCAAGTTTTCCCCCTGGGTGAATCAAATAGATAAAAATGGTCTGTCAGTATACCTGAACCAGAGGCGATTTCGGGACAATTGTCGCCGAATCGGCTTTCGAAAGTGGGCTATCATCCCACCCCGCGCCGCAGATTGCATCGCCATTTTTGTAAAACAATTTCTACAAAGTCGTGTCTGGCGAAAAAAGTCTGGCTGCGGAGAATATCAGCCTGCCCGGGGCTGTCAATGGTCGTTGCGGCTTACCCGTAAAAAAACAGAAAAGTCATGTATTCTCGACCCCGATGGCACGGCTATTGAGGACGCGTAGCGTCGCGAATTTTTGGTTGATATCAATGGCGCTCCAACACCCCTGGTCAACGCGAAAATGCCACATAGCCTCGGCAGGCATGCCAATTAAACGAGCGATTAACAGACTCAGTACACCCTGATGGCTGACGACTAAAATATTCTGATAGTGCTGAAATTCACTAAGCCTTGCGATAAACCGTTCCACACGTTGTGAAAATGCCTGAAATCCTTCACCGTTCGTGGGGATAGCATGCTGCCAGTCATTGCACCACGCGCTATAGTTTTCGGCATCTTCTTGCATGAGGTCGCGATGATGTCGCATCTCCCAGTCGCCAAAAAACATTTCGTTGAGTTCAGGGATGATTTGCACGGGGAGCTGGCGATCACTGAGAACCAGTCGCGCGGTATGCTGTGCCCGTTCCAGTTCACTGCATAAAACCAGGTCAAAGGAAACACCATGTAGCAGCGTATGCAGATTTTGCGCTTGCTCAATACCGCGCGCAGTCAGGGGTGTGGGAGCATGACCGCTGTACAGACCATCGATATTCGCTTGCGTTTCGCCATGACGAATTAACCACAGTCGCATCATGCCCTCCGTAACGACAGGTATCAGCGATACAAGCCTTGTTGGTTAATGTAAGTCAGTACCGGTTCCGGCAATAAATCCTCACACGATTCACCGTTTTGCAAACGTTCGCGGATGATGGTCGCCGAGATGTTAAACCACGGCGTTTCAGCCAGATAAATTTTACCGGCAGGCTGAAGATGGAGATCTTCCGGGTTATGTGTCAAATGATCTTCCAGCCATTGCTGGTATTGCGGTTGCGCCATTTCAAGTGGGTAACCTGGACGCCGACAGACGATCAAATGTGCATTGTCGAGTATCGTTTCGTATTCGTACCAGGTCGGAAAGGTCAGCAGTGAATCCTGACCTATAATAAACGCCAGCGGCACGTCCGGCCCTTGTTCATGCCGCCACTCTTTCAGTGTTTGCGCAGTGTAAGAGGGGGCATTGCGCTTTAGCTCGCGTTCATCAAGAGTAAATAATGGCTTGTCGGCAATCGCCAGTTCAAGCATGTGTTTACGCTGTACGCTGTTCGCTTCCGGCTGGGGACGATGCGGAGGAACATTATTAGGGATGATTGTGACCCGCGTCAGACCAATCAAATTCGCCAGCGTTTCCACGGGTTTAAGATGACCATAGTGCACCGGATCAAAGGTGCCACCAAACAGAGCCTGTAAAGATTTCATATCAACCGTCGATAAATACGTCCGCCAGCGGTTTATGGCACAACAGAAGAGATAATCCTTCCAGCTCTGCCCATACTGACTGACCGTAATCTTGTTTGAGGGTGAGTTCCGTTCGTGTCAGGAGTTGCACGGCCTGACGTAACTGCGGCTGGCTTAAGCGGTTTAGCGCCTCGCCCATCATGCCCCGGCGGTTCTGCCAAACGCGATGTTTATCAAACAACGCACGCAGTGGCGTATGGGCAGACTGGCGTTTCAGGTTAACCAGTAACAACAGTTCTCGTTGTAATGTGCGCAACAAAATAACCGGCTCGCTGCCTTCCAGACGCAGTTGCTGAAGAATATGCAATGCGCGCTTACTTTTTCCCATCAACAAAGCATCAACCCAATGAAAAGGGGTGAAATGCGCGGCATCATTCACCGCCTGTTCAACGCGCGGTAATGTCAGTTTGCCGTCCGGCCAGAGCAGCGATAAACGCTCCAGTGCCTGGGCCAGTGCCAGCAGGTTACCTTCATAACAGTAGCAGAGCACCTGATTTGCGGCGTCATCCAGTTCTAAGTTGAGCTGTTTTGCACGCGCAGCAACCCAGCGGGGAAGCTGAGCCTGCTCCGGCGTCTGACAGGTCACCTGCACGCTGCGATTCGCAAGAGCAGTAAACCAGGCAGCATTTTCTTGCGCTTTGCTTAATTTATTACCGCGGACGATCAACAGCAGGTCGTCATGCAGAAGTCCAGTGAGTGTGAGAAGTTGTTCATTGATCGCCGCATTCGGTCCGTTTTCTGGTAACAACAGCAATAGCGTTTGTCGACTGGCAAACAGACTCATGGCCTGGCATAACGAAAAGACCGCATTCCAGTCAGTGTTGGGATCAATGGAAAAAGTGTGGTGTTCTTCGAATCCTTGTGCCGCAGCGACCTGACGAATAGCGTCCTGGCTTTTCTGCAATAACAGAGGATCGTTACCAAGTAAAAGATACGCCGCGCGCAGCCCTTCATTGAGCTGCGCGCGGAGTTGTTCTGGGTACAACCGAATCATCAGTTACCCAGCGTGGTGGAGACGCGTGCAGGTGTTGCCGGGGTATCCGTTGTGGTCGACGTCTGTTCTTCATCGGAACGAATATCCGCAGCACGGATGCTTGGCAGCTTACGAATCAGCTGTTCGGCAGCACGGTCGTACATCTCTTTTACGATCATGTCTTGTTCGTTATCTTTCGCTAACGCCATTTGCGGGTTATCAAAGAACGAACGGAAGACCTTGGCGCTAATCGGGTAGATGTCACGGCCGGGGATCAACACGGTCGCATTGACCGTCATGATCATCTGATACTCTGCTGTTTGACCGTTACGGAATACCGATGCGGTATCTTTCGCGATGCTCACTTTACCCAAACGCAGGGATGGAACGTCCTTACGAGTGGTTTCTTTATTAAGCAACTCGACACCGTTCAGACGTAACTGGTTACGTACCGCACGACTTAACGGCCCGTTCGGGTCGCCAGAGTCCAGGATCATGACCTTCATAGTGGAAGGAACCTGCGTAGTATCACGCAGATGCCAGCCACACCCGGCGGTGATCAACACCGCCAGAGATAACAACAATGTTGCCAGATATCGCACGCTTCCTCCCGCGCTTAGCCAACGACCAGATTGAGGAGTTTACCCGGTACATAAATCACTTTACGCACGGTAACGCCATCAAGATATTTTGCTACCAGATGTTCCTGGCCAGCACGTTCGCGAACCTGTTCTTCCGTTGCGTCCACCGGAACAGTGATTTTGGCACGGACTTTACCGTTAACCTGCACCACCACCAGCGTGGAGTCTTCCACCATCGCTTTTTCGTCAGCAACCGGCCACGGCGCGTTGTCGATATCGCCTTCGCCTTTCAGTTCCTGCCACAGCGTGAAGCAGATGTGCGGGGTGAACGGGTTAAGCATACGGACTACCGCCAGCAGCGCTTCCTGCATCAGGGCGCGATCCTGCTCGCCATCGGTCGGTGCTTTCGCCAGTTTGTTCATCAGCTCCATAATTGCCGCAATCGCGGTGTTGAAGGTCTGACGACGGCCGATATCATCGGTCACTTTAGCGATAGTTTTATGAACATCGCGACGCAGTGCTTTCTGATCTTCAGTCAACGCGTCGACATTCAGTGCTGCAACATCACCTTTTGCAGTGTGCTCGTAAACCAGTTTCCAGACACGTTTCAGGAAGCGGTTAGCCCCTTCCACGCCAGACTCCTGCCATTCGAGAGTCATATCCGCCGGAGAAGCAAACATCATAAACAGACGAACGGTGTCCGCGCCGTAACGTTCAACCATCACCTGTGGGTCGATACCGTTGTTCTTCGACTTGGACATTTTGCTCATGCCGGTATAAACCAGTTCATGGCCTGCCGCGTCTTTCGCTTTCACGATACGGCCTTTCTCGTCACGTTCAACGATAGCATCAACTGGGGAAACCCAGTTACGCTCGCCGTTTTCGCCAACATAGTAGAAGGCATCCGCCAGCACCATACCCTGACACAGCAACTGTTTTGCTGGTTCGTCAGAGTTCACCATGCCTGCATCACGCATCAGTTTGTGGAAGAAGCGGAAGTAGAGCAGGTGCATAATGGCGTGTTCGATACCACCAATGTAGATATCCACCGGCAGCCAGTAGTTGGCCGCTTCGGAATCCAGCATACCTTCTTTGTACTCAGGGCAAGTGTAGCGCGCATAGTACCAGGAGGACTCCATAAAGGTGTCGAAAGTATCGGTTTCACGCAGCGCTGGCATACCGTTAACGGTGGTTTTTGCCCACTCAGGATCAGCTTTTATCGGGCTGGTAATGCCGTCCATCACCACATCTTCCGGCAGGATCACCGGCAGCTGGTCGTCCGGGGTCGGCATAACAGTACCGTCTTCCAGTGTTACCATCGGAATCGGCGCGCCCCAGTAACGTTGACGGGAAACACCCCAGTCGCGCAGGCGATAGTTCACTTTACGCTCGCCAACACCCATCGCAGTCAGTTTATCGGCAATGGCGTTGAAGGCTGCTTCATGATCAAGGCCGTTGAACTCGCCAGAGTTGAACAGCACGCCTTTTTCGGTCAGGGCTTGCTGCGAAAGATCTGGCTCAGAGCCGTCAGCTGCCAGGATAACCGGTTTGATGTTCAGGCCGTATTTAGAGGCAAACTCGTAGTCGCGCTGGTCGTGACCCGGAACCGCCATGACTGCGCCGGTGCCGTATTCCATCAATACGAAGTTTGCTGCCCAAACCGGAATTTCTTCGCCCGTTAATGGGTGAACCGCTTTAAAGCCAGTATCGACGCCTTTTTTCTCCATCGTCGCCATTTCAGCTTCGGCAACTTTGGTGTTACGGCATTCGTCAATAAAGGCGGCCAGTTCAGGATTATTTTCCGCCGCTTTCTGTGCCAGCGGATGACCTGCCGCTACCGCCAGGTAGGTACAACCCATAAAGGTGTCCGGGCGGGTAGTGTAAACAGTCAGCGTGTTGTCATAGTCGTTAACGTTGAAGGTGATTTCCACGCCTTCAGAACGACCGATCCAGTTACGCTGCATGGTTTTAACGGTGTCTGGCCAGTGATCCAGTTTATCCAGATCGTTGAGCAGCTCGTCAGCGTAAGCGGTGATTTTGATAAACCACTGCGGGATCTCTTTACGCTCAACTTTGGTATCGCAGCGCCAGCAGCAGCCGTCGATAACCTGTTCGTTCGCCAGTACGGTCTGGTCGTTCGGGCACCAGTTGACCGCAGAAGTCTTCTTATATACCAGGCCTTTTTTATACAGCTCGGTGAAGAATTTCTGTTCCCAACGGTAGTATTCCGGTGTACAGGTTGCCAGCTCGCGGCTCCAGTCATAACCAAAGCCCAGCATTTTGAGCTGGTTTTTCATGTACGCGATGTTGTCGTACGTCCACGGTGCTGGCGCGGTGTTATTTTTCACCGCTGCGCCTTCCGCAGGCAGACCAAACGCGTCCCAGCCGATCGGCTGCAGAACGTTTTTGCCCAGCATGCGCTGGTAACGGGCGATCACGTCACCGATGGTGTAGTTACGTACGTGGCCCATGTGTAGTCGACCAGAAGGATAGGGAAGCATAGACAGGCAGTAATACTTCTCTTTGCTCTCGTCTTCTGTTACTTCAAATGTGCGCTTCTCATCCCAATGAAGCTGTACTTTGGATTCTATCTCTTCCGGGCGGTATTGCTCTTGCATGGCAGCCAGTGGTCCTGTTTTCATTACGGCTACAAAAGTAGCGTTAGAGGTGGTTTTTCAGATCCGCATAGCATAGCCCAAACGTCCGCGTCAAAACAGCCTTTCGCGCACTCGACGTTGAAATGATGCCCGGATTATTCATACATTAATTTACAGAGTTTGTGGGCGTAATAGCAAAGCAAGGAACAAAGAACGTCTATTATTATAGTCAGTTAACGACCCGGGAGATGAAACGATGAACAAGGTTGCTCAATATTACCGTGAACTGGTCGCGTCACTGAGCGAACGCCTGCGTAATGGCGAACGTGATATCGACGCACTGGTGGAACAGGCGCGCGAGCGCGTAATAAAAACAGGGGAGTTAACGCGAACCGAGGTTGATGAGCTGACGCGAGCTATCAGACGTGACCTGGAAGAGTTCGCCATGAGCTATGAAGAGAGCCTGAAAGAAGAATCTGACAGCGTCTTTATGCGGGTGATTAAAGAAAGCCTCTGGCAGGAACTGGCGGACATTACCGATAAAACGCAACTTGAGTGGCGCGAAGTTTTCCAGGATCTCAATCATCACGGGGTTTATCACAGCGGGGAAGTCGTAGGTCTGGGGAATCTGGTCTGCGAGAAATGTCACTTCCATCTCCCAATCTACACACCGGAAGTGCTGACGCTATGCCCGAAATGTGGTCATGATCAGTTCCAGAGACGCCCGTTCGAGCCTTAATGGTCCGATTTCAAACAGCAATAAAGAGAATATGGGCCGAATAAAATTCCCCGGCCCTTGTTTTTATCTCTACAGTAAATCTTCAATCTCACGGATTTTTTGACTGACATCCCTGGTACCGGATGACTGAACTTTACGATACAGATCGAGAGCCTGTCGGAGATCGACAGGTCTTCCTTCTCCGTAATGATACATAATGGCAAGGTTATACCAGGCAGTGGCATTATCGCATTCAGCGGCTTTCGTAAACCATTCAAAGGCGGCCTGATAATCCTTCTCAACGCCTTGACCGTGTTTATACATATAGCCGATGTTAACGTAAGCGCCGACGCTTTCCTGAGCGGCAGCCTTCAGATACCAGTACATTGCTTGCTTATAGTCCTGGTCAACCCCTTCGCCAGAGTTATAATCCCACGCAATTTGAAATTGAGCGTGCCGATTACCTTGCTGTGCGCTTTTCAAATACCAGAATGCGGCAAGAGCTTTGTTTTGGGCAACACCTTTACCGTCTTCATAAAGATCGGCCAGATTGTCTTGTGCGTAACTATGGCCTTGCAATGCAGCTTGTTTGTACCAGAAAAATGCCAGCGCATAGTCTTGTGCGACTCCTTTGCCATTTCTGTACATCCACCCAAGATTATTTTGCGCATAAGACATTCCGCTCTCCGCGGCTATCTGATACCAGACAACCGCTTCTTTATAGTTGGGGTCTTCTCCACGATCCAGTATCCAGCCAAGGGAGTTGGAAGCGAAAGTATGGCCTTGTAGGGCAGCTTTTTTCAGCCAAAAGATGGCTTGCCCATTATCTTTATGACGGCTTTTATCCTCGGTATACTTTTGCCCTAAGGAATATTGTGCTTCACAATGACCTTGCTCAGCGGCCAGCTTCAGCCAGTAAAAGGCCTTTTCGTCGTCCGGAGAGTCAATTGCGCTATCGCGATTATAATAAAACCCAACAATATATTGAGCCTCGCAATCGCCTTTTTCAGCACGTTCGATAATCTCATCTATTGATAAATTATCGCAGCAACTTGACGTAAAAATCATTATCATTTCCTTATGGTTGTAGATAAAACATATTATATTTTTATGTATTCCATTTTTGCGTAAGCCTTATTTTATGCGTATTATGTTGCGTCAGAAAAGTATAAATAACTGAGTCTCGCAATGTAGTTTACATTCATTAAATGAATGTTTAAGGATAAATTATATGGACATGGAGTCGCAAAAAATATTGTTTGCACTTTCCACTCCGATGGAAATACGCAATGAATGCTGTTTACCTTCGCATTCATCCCCCAAAATGTATTTAGGTACATGCTTTTTTGACCTTTCTTCCTCATGGGGAATTGATGACCGTGATGACCTGCTGCGTACAATTCACCGAATGATCGATAACGGTCATGCTGCGCGGTTGGCTGGTTTTTATCACCGCTGGTTTCGTTATTCTCCATGTGAATGGCGTGACTATCTTGCTGAACTAAATGAGCAAGGTCAGGCTTATGCGCAATTTGTCGCCAGCACCGCCGAATGCTGTGGTGAGGGAGGAATTAAAGCCTGGGATTATGTCCGGATGGGTTTTTTAAGCCGAATGGGCGTACTTAATAACTGGTTGAGCGAAGAAGAAAGTCTATGGATCCAGTCGCGCATTCATCTACGGGCGCTACGTTATTATAGTAACTGGCAGCAGTATTTTGCCGGTTATACCTTTGGTCGGCAATATTGGCAGTCTCCCGAAGATGATAATCTTCAGTTATTACGTGAATTTTTAGCGCGTAAAGAATACGACGATTCCGGCAATGATATGTTTTATCAATTATTTGCCAGTGATGATGCGTATTACCCTACCTTGTCCTGGCAACCATTGGCTTACTATTCTGCATGCCCGGAAACGCTTAAGGATATGAGCGATCTATGAAAAATTGCTGGAAGATTCTCGAAATAGAGGAAACGACTGACGTCGATATTATCCGCTGCGCTTATCTGGCGCTGTTACCGTCCTTTCATCCAGAAACCGATCCGCAGGGTTTTAAACAACTTCGTCAGGCGTATGAGGACGCGCTACGGATTGCGCAGTCGCCTGCTAAATCTGTTTGGCAACCAGAAGAACATGAAGTTGCAGAACATGAAATTCTGCTCGCCTTTCGTGCGTTACTCGCCTCTGATAGCGAACGTTTTCTGCCCTCTGCCTGGCAGCGATTCATTCAGCAATTAAATTATTGCTCGATGGAAGATATTGATGAATTACGCTGGTCGCTGTGCACAATAGCCATGAACACTGCCCATTTATCCTTCGAGTGCGTGGTGTTATTAGCAGAAAGATTGCGGTGGTTGCAGGAGGAAAACGTCGGGGAAATAGACGAAGAAGAACTGGAATCCTTTTTATATGCCATTGCGAAGGGGAATGTTTTTAACTTCCAGACCATTCTGCATCTGCCCGTTGCCGTACAAAATGACACCATTGATTTTTACCAAATGTTCGCTCGGATTTGGTCATCGCATCCAGAATGGCTGACATTGTATTTAGCGCAACATCGCGCGGTAATTATCCCCGATGATGCAAATTTGCACATAAATTTACTCCGCTGGTATAGCACAAGCCGTCTGGATATCCCCGAACTTCTGGATTACGCCCGGTCGTGGCGGGAAGCTGAACCTGATAATGAAGATGCGCGTTATTATGAATACGCGCAACGCGTCTATTGTGGAGAAGGCGAAAGCCTGCTGGCAGAACTTTGTGACTACTGGCGCGAGTATCCCTCCACCCAGGCGGATGCTTTAATGTTGCAATGGTGCCGTCAGCATCGGGTCGATTATTACCCGTTAGTCGTGATGATGATTGAAGCACGTGAACTGGTTAACGATCAGGGGAAACCGTTACTTTATGTTCCTGGCGACAGTGCGCGTACGCGCTTTCAATTATACGAAATACTCAGCGATGAGAAACTCTCTGCGCTGGGGCGTTCTCTGGTTGAGATGGTTTTGCACAAAGGGCGTAAGCCGCGAATCTCACTCACGCGTGATACAGAACATCCCTTATGGCCATTATATTTAGTTGCTAAACAATTAGTTCAGGCTAGCCAACCGACAGAAGAATCATTAATGCCGATCGTCAGCCGCCTTGATGCAGAAGATCGTTGTCCACTGGAAGCATTAATGATTCGTCGATTATTAATTCAGGCGGCAAATTTTACCGAGAAGCAAACCGTCGAGCCGGAGCCGCAACCGCAGCCAATGCCCGTTGACGATGGTGGGCCGGGCTGTCTGGGCATCATTAAAATTATTTTCTATATTTTTATCTTTGCCGGTTTGATAGGGAAAATACTTCATCTGTTCGGGTGAAAGTCGACGTTAATGTGCGGGAAGCTCTGCAAGTAATCTTTCCGCATTTTTATAATGTTGCTCTGCCGCCAGTTCTAACCATTTGCGAGCTTCATAATTGTTGGTGCTAATGCCCGTGCCGTTTCTGTAGATCAAACCCAACGTGTATTGTGCATGAACATGCCCTTGTTCAGCTGCTTCCTTATACCAGAGAATTGCTTTACGGGTATCGGGTTTGACCCCCAGACCTTTGAGGTAGATCCACCCCAGTTTACTTTGCGCGCGTGGATTTTTCTGTTCCGCTGATTGCTCATACCAGTATCTCGCCTGTGTATAATCCAGTGGTTTACCGTCGCTACCATGAAGATAAAATTCTCCAAGGCGATATTGCGACGTTGAGTGACCATGAATCGCGGAAAGCTCCGTGGCTGCCGTGGTGAATGGAAGACTGCCCGGTGAGCTTAAATAATCAAAGGCATAATTCGCCATGGCTTTATCACGCAACGTCGTTTTCTTGGGTTGGCTAATACAGGTTATTGCTGCAACTATAAATATTGCGAATATATACATTAATTTTTTATTCATGTGTGAATGCTTCGATTTTCTTTTTATTTTGAAAGCATCAAGTTTATACTCATCAATAATAAAAAAGTAGTCAGTTAATGCACTTAAGGGATTATTAACAAATGAATAAGGAAGAACAATATCTTCTTTTTGCGCTTTCTACGCCCATGGAAATACTTAATCAGGGTTGCAAGCCCGCGCATGACTCGCCAAAAATGTATACCGGGATAAAAGAATTCGATCTCTCATCATCCTGGGGAATAAATAATCGTGATGATTTAATTCAGACTATTTATCAGATGACCGATGATGGTCATGCCAATGATTTAGCTGGCTTATATCTGACATGGCATCGCTCTTCCCCTGAAGAGTGGAAAGCATTAATTGCTGGCGGCTCGGAGAGAGGGTTGATTTATACCCAATTCGTTGCCCAAACCGCTAAGTGTTGTGGGGAAGGGGGAATCAAAGCCTGGGATTATGTGCGGATGGGTTTTTTATCACGGGTTGGTGTGCTCAACAAGTGGCTGACGGAAGACGAGAGTTTATGGCTGCAATCGCGCGTCTATATACGAGCACACCATTACTATCACAGCTGGATGCACTATTTTTCCGCCTATTCGTTAGGGCGTCTCTACTGGCAATCTTCTCAGTGCGAAGACAACGCTTCGCTACGCGAGGCGCTAACCCTGTACAAATACGATAGCGCCGGGAGTCGGATGTTCGAAGAGCTGGCAGCGGGAAGCGACCGTTTCTATGCCACGCTTCCCTGGCAGCCATTAACTGTCCAGCCTGAATGCCCGGTAACGCTTAAGGATGTGAGCGACCTATGAAAACATGTTGGCAAATCCTCGAAATTGAAAGCACGACGCAAATAGACATTATCCGCCAGGCTTATCTTGCTCGCTTACCGTTGTGTCATCCCGAAACCGATCCGCAGGGGTTTAAAGCATTACGCCAGGCCTATGAAGAGGCGCTGCGACTGGCGGTAAATCCTGTCGAGGAAGCAGATGATGAAGAAAAAGATGCCGCCGCTGAACATGAAATACTACGTGCATTCAGGGCATTACTGGATTCTGAAAGTGATCGTTTTCAGCCCTCCGCCTGGCAGAAATTTATTCAGCAATTAAATACCTGGAACATGGAGGATGTCGATCAATTACGCTGGCCGCTGTGTGCAGTCGCTATAGAAGCGCGATATCTTTCATTAAATTGTGCTTCTTTGCTGGCAGAGCGTTTGAACTGGCATTCGTTTAATGACAGCGAAGGAATGGATGAGGAAGAAAGGGAGGCTTTTCTTGAGGCCATTCAGGCTGGTGATTGTTTCGATTTCCTTAGCCTTCTGGAATATCCCGTCGCGTTGCAGAACCAGACTGTTGAGTATTACTTCGCGCTGGAACGCTGCTGCCGTTACCATCCTGACTATGTCACTGCGTTTATGGCAATGGAAGGTCCGTGGTTCATTCCTGATGATGTCAAGTTACATCGCAAACTGTTGCGCTGGTACAGCTCGGTGAAAACAGGTATGGCGGAACTTATTCCTGTTGCCCTACAGTGGCAAACGGAAGAACCAGAAAGTGAAGATGCCCGATATTACCAGTGTGCGCAACGGTTGTACTGCGGCGAGGGGGAAAGCATGCTTGCCGATCTCTGTGGTTACTGGGAAAGTTATCCATCTACACAAGCCGATAATTTGTTGTTGCAGTGGAGCAAGCGTCATTGCCCGGATTATTTCGCGTTATTAGTGATGGTTATCGAAGCGCGAAGCATGATAGATGCGCAAGGTCAACCGTTGAAATATGTTCCTGGTGAGAGCGCCCGGACGCGGCTGTTATGGGCGGAAATTTTACATAGCGGAAAATTATCGCCGTTAGGTCAATCGTTTATTGAGTCGTTATTCTTCAAGCGCAAAGCATGGGCATGGTGGAAATCGAGAGTCGGTAGCGAGACAGAACAAGATTCACCGTTACTGGATTTGTATCGGGTAGCGGAACAGGTTGTGCTGGAAGCGTTTCCGAAACAAGAGATGCTGGCCCGCCTGAATGCGCGACTGGAACGAGGAGAAGCACATCCGTTAGAAGCCATTATTACTCACATGCTGTTGACGAAAGTGAAGCTCGAGCCGGTGGAAGAAGATATCGACGAGCCAGCACCTGAAGAACACGAAGAGAAGAATAATGAGAGTGAAAAACCACAGAGCATTGCCAGCATTATCAAAATCAGCTTAACGGTGCTGGTGATAGGTTACGCGCTCGGTAAAATCGCGATGTTGTTCAGTTAGATATGAGGCTAACGCATCTTATCCTTCAACGTCGGATGCGATGCTAACGCATCTTATCCGACCTACTAGTAGGCCGGATAAGGCGTTTACGCCGCATCCGGCAGCCGTGTTTATGGGATCTCAATGGCTAAATAATCGCTCGCTCGTCGCCGAACTTCATCGACGCGGGCCATATCGTTTGACTGCAGCGCTGCATCAAAATCGGTGATCACCCGGCCAATCTCTTCTCGCTCGTCACCCAGCGCCCGCGCCCATAACTCTTCCAGTTTGGCCTTAAAGGTACGGTTGATAAGCATATCGCGCGGATAAATTTTTAATGCGGATAACCTTGCCCGACTCTCTTCAATTTGCTGGGTACTTAACGTTACCGGGCTGTGGTTAATGACTCTGGACTTAACGCTGCCGTCTTCCAGAAGTACGTCAACTTCAAGCAATCCGTTGATATCATAACTAAAGCGAATATCGATAGACTGATAACCCCCGGTTTTCTTCAACGGCACATCGAAGGATTCCACCAGAATGTTATTTTTAACTTTGTGGTTTTCTCCCTGATAGACGTTAACCGTAATTGAATCCTGTTCCGGGTGCATGGTCGAGTAAGTTTCTACACGCGACACCGGTACAGTGGTGTTTCGTTCAATAATCGGTGAGAAAATGCCGGAAACGCCCTGGCGGTTAACTTCAACACCTAAGGAGTAGGGGCAAATATCGGTGAGGATCACTTCTTCAATGTCTTCGCTGCGTAAGCGGCAGGCGGCCTGGATCGCTGCGCCCAGCGCGACAATAGTACTCGGGTCGTAACTTTGATACGGTAATTTGCCAAACAGACGCACGGCGATTCGCTGCACCAGCGGCATTTGTGATGCGCCGCCAACCAGCACCAGACTGTCGATTTGACTTGGCTTCAGACGTGCATCGCGCAACGCCTGTTCAATCGGCACTCGCAAGCGATTGAGCAGCGGCAACCACAAATCTTCCAGTTCGTTCTCGTAAAATTCGCACTCACGCGTTTCTTCCTGATACTGCCAGCTAATTTGCAGCGGTAATTGATTGCTGCATTTTGCCGCTTCCACGCTGGTGTACAGGGCTGCCAGCTCACTTTCGTTGAGCATGTTTTTAGCCACTGCGGCGCGTTTTAAAACTTCATCCACCAGCATATGAGTAAAATCTTCGCCGCCAAGAAAGTTGTCGCCAGCGGAGGCGTGAACTTCAATCACCGGCGTGGCGTATTCGAGCACCGTGACGTCAAACGTGCCGCCACCGAGATCAAAAACCAGCGAGCGGGTATTTTGTTGAGTATGCAGGCCATAAGCCATCGCAGCTGCTGTGGGTTCATTAATTAAGCGTACCGCATTTAACCCGGCTAGCTCCGCTGCTAAACGGGTATGCTTGCGTTGTTCATCACTGAAATAAGCCGGAACAGAGATCACCACATTTTTAATAGAACGTTGCAGAAATTCTTCGGCATCTTCTTTTAATGAACGTAAGACCAAAGAGGACAGTTCTGGTGCGTTAAATGTGTCGCTGCCTAACCGCCAGTTGGTATTACTGCCCATTGAACGTTTAAATAATGCGGCGGTTTTATCCGGATGCGAAGTGCGCCGTGATACAGCCGGTTTTCCGACTAAAATATGATTATTTTCATCCATACTAATGATGGATGGTGTTAAATATTCACCGAACTTATTTGGAATTAATTGCGCGGCACCGTCTTTCCAGACGGCAATTAAACTATTGGTAGTGCCGAGATCGATACCAATGGCGAGTTCTGCATTATCCATTGCATTTATATCTTGAAAGAAAAAGAGATAAACAGATTAAGACCACCCTGTGAAAGCGTGGTGATCTTAATCAATGTGGTGTGTTAAGCGTAAAATTTCAGACGCTCAGCCAGTAAATCAACAAAGCCATGACGATCAATATCGACCATTACAGTGGCATTCGGTTTATTGCCTGTCAGATAATAATAATCAACAACCGTCATGCCCTGAGTATATTTCCCCTGTGTTTCCACGCCAACCCAGCGCTCAACAGTGGTAAACAACTCTGGTTTCAACAGCCAGGCGATGGTGCATGGGTCATGCAGCGGTGCGCCGACAAAGCCCCATTTTTCGTCTTTATGATATTCGAGGAAGAAATCCAGCAGTTCGGCAACAATGGTTGAAACAGGGTTGCCAATCGCGCGGAAACGCTCGGTGTCTTCAACGTGGATTTGCGCTTTATGAGTAACATCCAGACCGGCCATCACCACCGGGATCCCTGACTGGAAAACAATTTCTGCCGCTTCCGGGTCAACATAAATATTAAACTCGGCGGCTGGCGTCCAGTTACCAAGCCCCATTGCGCCGCCCATAATCACGATACGGGCGATTTTGCTATGCAGTTCCGGATGGCTATTGAGCAGCAAGGCAACGTTAGTTTGCGGCCCGGTAGAAACAATCGTGACAGGTTCCGCACTTTCACGCAGCGTTTTCGCCATCAGCTCCACCGCCGTGCAGTTTTGCGGTGCGAACGTTGGTTCCGGTAATGCCGGGCCGTCGAGACCGCTTTCGCCGTGCACATTGTCCGCGATAATCAAATCACGCATTAATGGTTTTACCGCGCCGCCTGCTACCGGAATATCGGTGCGATTAAGCAAGGTCAGCATACGCAGAACATTGCGTAAGGTTTTTTCTGGTGTCTGGTTTCCGGCGGAAGACGTAATTGCTTTGACATCAAGCTCTGGTGAGGCGAGGGCAAGAACTATTGCGATAGCGTCGTCATGACCTGGGTCGCAATCTAACAGAATTGGCAGTGCCATTGTTGCTCCTTGTTGTGTGCTTCTTTGCGACAAGGGTACCGCCAGGATGTAACAGATACGAGGAGCGAAACGATAAAGCGTGAGATGGCGCGCACTTGGGTATGCGCGCCAGAGTGATTAATGCAGGATTTTCGCGAGAAAGTCTTTTGCGCGGTCCGATTTCGGATCATCGAAGAAAGCGTCTTTCGGCGAGTCTTCGACAATTTTACCCTCGTCCATAAAGATCACCCGATTCGCCACTTTACGGGCAAAGCCCATTTCGTGGGTCACCACCATCATGGTCATTCCTTCGTTCGCCAGTTCCACCATCACGTCCAGCACTTCGTTAATCATCTCCGGATCCAGCGCCGATGTCGGTTCGTCGAACAGCATCGCGATAGGATCCATGCACAATGCGCGAGCGATCGCCACACGCTGCTGCTGACCGCCGGAAAGCTGCGCCGGAAACTTATTGGCATGTGCGGAAAGTCCCACGCGCTCCAGTAATTTCAGGGCTTTTTCACGAGCGGGCGCTTTATCGCGTTTAAGCACTTTTACCTGCGCCAGGGTCAGGTTTTCAATAATCGACAAATGAGGGAACAGCTCGAAATGCTGGAACACCATCCCGACGCGGGAACGCAGCTTTGCCAGATCGGTTTTCTTATCATTAACCACGATGCCATCGACGGTGATTTCACCTTGCTGCACCGGTTCGAGGCCGTTGACGGTTTTAATCAGTGTTGATTTGCCGGAGCCTGACGGGCCACAAACCACCACTACTTCACCTTTTTTCACTTCGGTTGAGCAGTCGGTCAGCACCTGAAAGTGACCATACCATTTTGAAACATTTTTCAGGGTAATCATTATGCTGTCCTTCTTTTCAAGTAGCTGACCAACAACGATGCGCTAAGGCTAATAACGAAATAAACAAACCCGGCAAACAGAATCATTTCGACCTGTGTACCATCACGCTCACCAATGGTTGAGGCGGTACGGAAGAAATCGGCCAGAGATAACACATACACCAGCGAGGTATCCTGGAACAGTACGATGCCCTGAGTGAGCAGCAGCGGCACCATCGCGCGGAACGCCTGCGGCAGAATAATCAGTTTCATCGACTGCCAGTGAGTCATCCCCAACGCCAGCGCGGCGCTCGACTGCCCACGGGAAATACTTTGAATACCGGCACGGATAATCTCTGAATAGTAGGCCGCTTCAAACATCGAAAACGCCACCATCGCCGAAATTAAACGGATATCATTTTTTGGCGATAATCCCAGCACGTTTTGCAGAAAACCCGGCACAATCAGGTAAAACCATAGCAAAACCATGACTAACGGGATCGAACGGAACACGTTAACGTAGGCTTTGGCAAACCAGGCAATCGGCGCAAAGCTGGACAAGCGCATCACTGCCAGCATCGTACCCCACAAAATACCAATGACCACCGCCGTGATGGTGATTTTCAGGGTGATCACCAGCCCGTCGAGCAGATATGGCAGGGAAGGAACAATGGAACTCCAGTCAAACTCGTACATTATTTGCCCCCCATGTTGCCGGGCAGGCGAACTTTACGTTCAACCAGCGTCATCACCAGCATGATAAAAGCGTTAATCAACACATACGCCAACGTAATGGCGGTAAATGACTCCCAGGCGTGGGCCGAGTAATCGAGCAATTTACCGGCCTGCGCCGCCATATCCACCAGACCGATGGTCGAGGCGATGGCGGAGTTTTTCACCAGGTTCATCATCTCAGAGGTCATTGGCGGGACGATAACGCGATAAGCGTTAGGCAACAGTACGTAGCGGTAAGCCTGCGGTAGCGTCAGACCCATCGCCAGCGCGGCATTTTTTTGCCCACGCGGCAGCGACTGAATCGCGGCGCGTACTTGTTCGCAAACACGAGCTGCAGTAAACAGTCCCAGACAGAGCATGGAGGAGAGGAAAAACTGAATATTGGGGTCTAGTTCTGCCTTAAACCACATGCCGATTTTTTCCGGCAACAGTTCAGGGATAACCAGATACCAGGTAAAGAATTGCACAATCAACGGCACGTTGCGGAACAGTTCGACATACAACGTACCCAGACCGGAGAGAAAACGGTTTGGAACGGTACGTAAAATGCCGAAAAATGAACCGACGAGGAAAGCGATAATCCAGGCGCAGATCGACAAAGCAATCGTCACCTGAAAACCACTCCAGATCCAACCAAGATAGGTGGTGTTGCCGAACGGGGCTTGTTGTAAAAAAATACCCCAGTTCCAGTCTATAGACATAAATCTACTCCAGAAAAAAGAGGGTAGCAGCGTTAACTGCTACCCTCGAAGATTGTTACCCAGCGTATTGCGGTTTTCAGGCCCGATGGGGAACGACCATCAGGCGTATAGTCTGTCCGTGCTACGTAACAATCGAGAGGGCTGGAATTTCCGCCCCTGGTTCTTGTAATTAGTTCAGTGCCTTGTCATTCGGTTCTTTGAACAGTGCTTTCATTTCGTCCGACAGTTCGAAATTCATGTTCAGGTTTTTCGGCGGAATTGGATTTTTGAACCACTTATCAAACCATTTTTCCGCTTCACCGGAGGTCTGCACCTGAGCGATAGTGTCATCCATCAGCTTTTTGAACTGCGGATCGTCTTTACGCAACATGCAACCGTAGGCTTCCTGAGACTGCGGCTTGCCGACGATTTCCCAGTTGTCTGGTTTCTTCGCTTTCGCTCGCTCACCGGCTAACAGAGCGTCATCCATCATAAAGGCAACGGCACGACCGCTTTCCAGGGTGCGGAAAGAGTCACCGTGATCTTTGGCGCTGATGATGCGCATATTCATTTTTTGCTCTTCATTCAGTTTGTTGAGCAAAACTTCAGAGGTAGTGCCGGAAGTAACGACTACGGCTTTGCCTTTCAGGTCGGCAAAATCTTTGATATCGCCGCCCTTTTTGGTCAGCAGGCGCGTACCGACCACGAAAATAGTGTCAGAGAAAGCCGCCTGTTTCTGGCGTTCGACGTTGTTGGTGGTTGAACCACATTCAAAATCGAAAGTGCCGTTTTGCAGCAGAGGAATACGGTTTTGTGAGGTGATCGGAATCAGTTTCACCTGCAAGTCCGGTTTGTTGAGTTTCTTTTTCACTGCTTCAACAATGGCGTTGGAGTAATCCTGCGAGTAACCCACCACTTTTTGCTGATTGTCGTAATAAGAGAAAGGTACTGAAGATTCACGGTGACCGACGACAATCACACCGTTTTTGGCGATTTTGTCCAGCGTACTGCCTGCTGCCGGGGCGGCGTCATCTGCCTGTGCCAGTCCTGCGGAAAGCGCCAGGGCCAGGATTGCTGTGGCAGGTTTACGTAATTGCATATCCAACTCCTTTATCTTCTGCGTTAAGAACGCATGGATACCCGTTGTGAGTGTTTGTGTTGTTATCATCTGCAACTTTATTGTGCAGTGTTGTGTTTGTTAGGTAACATTTAGTTTGGCTAAATGTAAAGATATTGATGTTTTATTGTTTGTTTTTGCGAGATGCGCCGCACCATTCCGAAGCAAAATTCTTAAAATGCACTCTTTTGGTGCTACCGGTGGATTGCTGTGGTGCAACCGGGTTGTACTGACGCGGGTTCAAGCTTTGCCTTGTATAACAAAGCAATAGATGTGCCAAAGTTGGATAGGGGAATTTTGTCATCCGGATAACGCACTGATACCACATCCGGCGAGCGTGCCGAAATACGGGATGTATTCCGGCACGATAAGAAGGGATTATTTACGTCGTTGACGCAGACTCATCAACACAGCGGCAAAACCAAACAGTGCCGTCAGCACCCACAGCGGCCAGTTGCCGGTACGTGCGTACGGTGTGAGTCCGGTGGTCGGCGTCACATTAGTGGTTAACACTTCGCGGGTGAATTGCGGGATCATCGCCTGAATCTCACCCTGCGGGCCAATCACCGCCGTAATGCCGTTGTTGGTGCTACGCAGCAGCGGGCGCGCCAGCTCCAGCGCACGCATTCGCGCCATCTGAAAGTGCTGCCATGGGCCAATAGACTTACCAAACCACGCATCGTTGGAGATAGTCAGCAGATAGTCGGTATCCGGGCGGAAGTTATCGCGCACTTGCTCGCCGAGAATGATCTCGTAGCAAATAGCCGCAGTAAGCTCAATACCATTTACCGACAGCGGTGGTTGGATATATGGTCCACGGCTGAACGACGACATCGGCAGATCAAAGAACGGTGCTAACGGACGCAGAATCGACTCCAGCGGGACAAACTCGCCAAACGGCACCAAATGGTTTTTGTTATAGCGATCGGTCGATTCATAGCTGTACGGTGCACCTTTACCCAGCGTGATGATGGTGTTGTAGGTATCGTAGCGGTTCTGCTTATTGAGACGCGCGTCGACAATCCCGGTTACCAGCGAGCTACCTTTATCGCGCAACTCACCGTCCAGAGCTTTGAGGAACGGTTGCTGATTAATTTCCAGATCGGTTATCGCCGACTCCGGCCAGATAATCAGCGATGATTTGCCCATCAGCGGTGCCGTTGCGTTGTAGTAAATCTTCAGCGTATTGAGAAGCTGGCCTTCATCCCACTTCAGCGATTGCGGAATGTCGCCCTGAACCATCGAAACCTGAATGGTTTTCTCCGGTTGCGGGGTAAACCACTGGATGTAACGTAGCGGGAAGGGAAGGGCAAACAGCACGACGGCCACCACCAGCGGACGCCAGTTGCGTTTGACCAACGCCAGTGCCAGCAGGCCGCTTACCATCATCAGCAGGAAGTTAATGGCTTCCACGCCCATTATCGGTGCCAGTCCTTTTAACGGACCGTCAATCTGGCTATAGCCGAACTGCAACCACGGGAAGCCAGTCAGCACCCAACCGCGCAGAAACTCGGTCACTTGCCAGAGAGCAGGGGCGGCAATCGCCACGCGCAGCCAGGTGGTTTTCGGCCACAGACGCGACAGTACGCCAGCAAACAGTCCGGTATACAGCGACAAATACGCCGCCAGCAGCACCACCAGGAAGATGTTAACCGGGCCAGGCATTCCGCCAAAGGTCGCGATGCTGACATAGACCCAGTTAATACCGCTGCCAAACAGGCCAAATCCCCAGCAAAAGCCAATAGCGGCAGACTGGAGTGGACGGCGGTTAAAGGTCAGCGCCTGAAGCCCCATCAGCGAAATAATCGCCGCAGGCCAGACATCGTAAGGAGAGAAGGCCAGCGTTCCGCAGGCACCGAATAATAACGCCAGCAGCAGGCGAATGCGCTGGCGTTCAATTAATGAGGCAAAAGCCATGTAGTTATCTATCCAGTTTCGGTTTTATTCATCCAGCTTTGGCTGGGGTGAGTCATCCGGGATTTTGACATGAACCTGAATAATACGCCGACTGTCGGCCATCGCCACTTTGAACTGGTAACCGTCGATGTCGATGGTTTCGCCACGTGCCGGAAGATGCCCAAACGCTTGCATCACCAGACCACCGATAGTGTCGACCTCTTCATCGCTAAAGTGGGTGCCGAAGGCTTCGTTGAAATCTTCGATGGAAGCCAGTGCGCGCACGGTCCAGGTATGACGACTCAGCTGACGGAAGTCGATATCATCTTCTTCGTCATACTCGTCTTCAATCTCACCAACAATCAGTTCCAGGATATCTTCAATGGTCACCAGACCGGAAACCCCACCGAATTCGTCAATGACGATCGCCATGTGGTAACGCTGAGAGCGAAACTCTTTCAGCATCCGGTCTACGCGCTTACTTTCAGGAACGACAACCGCCTGACGTAACACTTTGTCCATGCTGAAGGCTTCTGCATCGCTGCGCATAAACGGCAGCAAGTCTTTCGCCATCAGAATCCCTTCAATGTGATCTTTGTCTTCGCTAATCACCGGGAAACGTGAGTGGGCGGACTCGATGATGACATCAAGGCATTCGTCCAGCGTCTGGTTGCGTTTCAGGGTAATCATCTGGGAGCGGGGGATCATGATGTCGCGAACGCGTTGGTCTGCGATGTCCATCACCCCTTCGAGCATATCGCGCGTATCTTCGTCGATAAGGTCGTTCTGCCCGGAATCACGGATCAGCGCCAGCAGTTCGTCACGGTTTTTCGGTTCACCGTGGAAAAGTTGGCTGAGTAACAGGGAGAAAAATCCCTTCTTGTTGCTTATCGTGTCACTACTGTGTGAATTGTCGTCGCTCATGGCGTCGTATGGGTTCTCATGTTAGTTAATCAAAACGCCGTCGTTAATCACCAACGGCGGGGACGTCTGCCAGTCAAATGCCTGGCAAATTATTCTTTCTCGGCAATGTACGGATCCTCATAGCCCAGAGCAAGCATAATCTCTGTTTCGAGGGCTTCCATTTCTTCTGCTTCGTCGTCTTCGATGTGATCGTAACCTAACAAATGCAGACTGCCGTGCACCACCATATGCGCCCAGTGCGCTTCCAGTGGTTTGCCTTGCTCCTGTGCTTCTTTCTCAACCACCTGACGGCAGATAACCAGATCGCCCAGCAGCGACATCTCCATGCCAGGCGGTACTTCAAACGGGAAGGAGAGCACGTTGGTCGGCTTATCCTTACCGCGATAGGTCAGATTGAGACTGTGGCTTTCGGCGGTATCGACCACGCGAATAGTCACTTCCGATTCTTCCTGAAACTGCGGGATCACCGCATTCAGCCATGTCTGAAACTGGCTCTCTTCCGGTAACCCGGAATTATCTTCACATGCCAGTTGTAAATCGAGGATCACCTGACTCATTTTTGTTCCTGTTCTTCGCGCTTGCGTTCTGCTGCCAGCGCCGCTTTTCGTTTTTGTTCGGCTTCTTCCCAGGCTTCATAAGCGTTAACGATACGCGCTACCACCGGGTGACGAACCACGTCTTCGCTGTGGAAGAAGTTAAAGCTGATCTCTTCGACATCGGCTAACACTTCGATAGCGTGACGTAAACCTGATTTAGTATTACGCGGTAAGTCGATCTGCGTGACATCGCCGGTAATAACCGCTTTTGAGTTAAAACCGATACGAGTCAGGAACATCTTCATCTGTTCGATGGTGGTGTTCTGGCTCTCATCAAGAATGATAAACGCGTCGTTCAGCGTACGGCCACGCATATAGGCCAGTGGCGCGACTTCAATAACGTTGCGCTCAATCAGCTTCTCGACTTTCTCAAAGCCCAACATTTCAAACAGCGCGTCATACAGCGGGCGCAGATACGGGTCCACTTTCTGGCTTAAATCGCCAGGCAGGAAGCCCAGTTTCTCACCGGCTTCTACCGCCGGACGAGTCAGCAGAATACGGCGAATTTCCTGACGCTCCAGGGCATCAACTGCCGCAGCCACTGCCAGGTAGGTTTTACCCGTACCCGCCGGGCCAACGCCGAAGGTAATGTCATGGTCGAGAATATTGGCGATGTACTGCGCCTGGTTTGGCGTGCGCGGTTTAATTACACCGCGTTTGGTCTTGATATTGACCGCTTTGCCATACTCCGGCACGCTCTCCGCACTTTGTTCCAGCACGCGCGCTTCTTTAATCGCAAGGTGGATCTGTTCCGGCTCGATATCCTGAATCTGACCGCGCATCGGGGCAGTATCGACATACAGGCTACGCAGAATGTCTGCCGCAGCGGTGACGCAAATCGGACGGCCGGTCAGTTTAAAATGATTATCGCGGCGATTGATTTCGATGCCGAGACGGCGTTCGAGTTGTTTGATGTTGTCATCAAACGGGCCGCACAGGCTCAACAGACGTGCGTTGTCTGCTGGCTCCAGAGTGATTTCGCGAGTGTCTATGTTCAAACCGTTCCTCTTATCTGTATGCCGCCGGAAGCTGAACATTCACCGGCCTATAAGGAAATTATTCACGCCACAGGAAAAAGGCGCAAGCATTGCGATAAAGATGGGGATAAAGAGAGAAAAAACAAGGCCCACCGGAACGGCGGGCCTGAGAATTACGGCTGATAATAACCCACGCCAAGGTCATTTTCTTTGCGGGTACGGGCAATCACCGATTCCGGTGTTTCTGCCACGCGCAGACCCATTTCATCTTCAGTACGCACCACTTTACCGCGCAGAGAGTTCGGGTAGACGTCGGTAATTTCTACATCGACGAATTTACCGATCATATCCGGCGTGCCTTCGAAGTTAACCACGCGGTTATTTTCAGTACGACCGGAAAGCTCCATGATGCTCTTACGCGATGTACCTTCTACCAGAATACGCTGGGTGGTGCCGAGCATACGGCGGCTCCATGCCATCGCTTGCTGATTAATGCGCTCTTGCAGAATATACAGACGCTGCTTCTTCTCTTCTTCCGGAACATCATCAACCATATCGGCGGCAGGCGTTCCTGGACGAGCGGAGAAGATAAAGCTGTAGCTCATGTCGAAATTGACGTCGGCAATCAGCTTCATCGTTTTTTCGAAGTCTTCGGTGGTTTCGCCCGGGAAGCCAACGATGAAGTCAGAACTGATCTGAATATCAGGACGCGCCGTACGCAATTTACGGATGATCGCTTTGTACTCCAGCGCCGTGTGGGTACGTCCCATCAGGTTTAGAATGCGATCGGAACCGCTCTGAACCGGCAGATGCAGGAAGCTCACCAGCTCCGGCGTGTCGCGGTACACTTCGATGATATCGTCGGTGAATTCGATCGGATGGCTGGTGGTAAAGCGAATACGATCGATCCCGTCGATCGCCGCAACCAGACGCAGCAGATCGGCAAACGATCCGGTGGTGCCGTCGTAGTTCTCACCACGCCAGGCGTTCACGTTCTGACCGAGCAGGTTGACTTCACGCACGCCCTGAGCCGCAAGCTGGGCAATCTCAAACAGAATATCGTCGGAAGGACGGCTTACCTCTTCACCACGGGTGTAAGGCACCACACAGTAGGTGCAATATTTATTGCAGCCTTCCATGATGGAGACAAACGCGGTTGGTCCTTCGGCACGCGGTTCCGGCAGACGGTCAAACTTCTCGATTTCCGGGAAGCTGATATCTACAACCGGGCTGCGGTCGCCGCGTACGGAGTTGATCATCTCCGGCAGACGGTGCAGCGTTTGCGGCCCAAAAATAATATCAACATAGTGGGCGCGCTGGCGAATGTGCTCGCCTTCTTGCGATGCCACGCAGCCGCCGACGCCGATAATCAGGTCTGGATTCTTCTCTTTTAACAGTTTCCAGCGACCCAACTGATGGAAGACTTTTTCCTGAGCCTTCTCGCGGATTGAGCAGGTGTTCAGCAGCAGCACATCCGCTTCTTCCGCCACGTCGGTCAGTTGATAGCCGTGGGTGGCATCCAGCAGATCGGCCATCTTCGATGAATCGTACTCGTTCATCTGACAGCCCCAGGTTTTAATATGGAGTTTTTTGGTCATCGACTTGCTCTTGCGAAATAGTAGCCAGGAATGCAGGGCGCATAGTGTAATGCTTTGCTGCCGTTGTGACCAGTATGAGCGTTATCAGCCCTTGGGGGTAAAAATCCTGTAAACTTAAAGCATATTGCTAACAGGATGATTGACCATGACAAATCAACCAACGGAAATTGCCATTGTCGGCGGAGGAATGGTCGGCGGTGCACTGGCGCTGGGACTGGCTCAGCACGGATTTTCGGTAACGGTTATCGAACATGCCCAACCTGCACCGTTTGTCGCTGACAGCCAGCCTGACGTGCGGATCTCGGCGATTAGTGCGGCTTCGGTATCATTGCTTAAAGGTTTAGGCGTCTGGGACGCGGTACAGGCCATGCGTTGCCATCCTTATCGCAGACTGGAAACGTGGGAGTGGGAAACGGCGCATGTGGTGTTTGATGCAGCCGAATTGAAGCTGCCGTTGCTTGGCTATATGGTGGAAAACACTATCCTGCAACAGGCGCTGTGGCAGGCGCTGGAAGCGCATCCGAAAGTAACGTTACGTGTGCCAACCTCACTGATTGCTCTGCATCGCCATAATGATCTTCAGGAACTGGAACTGAAGGGGGGCGAAGTGATCCAGGCGAAGCTGGTGATTGGCGCTGACGGTGCAAATTCGCAGGTGCGGCAGATGGCGGGAATTGGCGTTCATGCCTGGCAGTATGCACAGTCGTGTATGTTGATTAGCGTACAGTGTGAGAACGATCCCGGCGACAGCACCTGGCAGCAATTTACCCCGGATGGACCTCGTGCGTTTCTGCCGCTGTTTGATAACTGGGCATCGCTGGTGTGGTATGACTCTCCGGCGCGTATTCGCCAGTTGCAGAATATGAATATGGCGCAGCTCCAGGCGGAAATCGCGAAGCATTTCCCGTCACGTCTGGGTTATGTAACGCCGCTTGCTGCTGGTGCGTTTCCGCTTACGCGCCGCCATGCGTTGCAGTATGTGCAGCCAGGGCTTGCGCTGGTGGGCGATGCGGCGCACACCATTCATCCGCTGGCGGGGCAGGGGGTGAATCTTGGTTATCGTGATGTCGATGCCCTGATTGACGTTCTGGTCAACGCTCGCAGCTATGGCGAAGCGTGGGCCAGTTATCCGATCCTCAAGCGTTACCAGATGCGGCGCATGGCGGATAACTTCATTATGCAAAGCGGTATGGACCTGTTTTATGCTGGATTCAGCAATAATCTGCCGCCACTGCGTTTTGTGCGTAATCTCGGGTTAATGGCGGCGGAGCGTGCTGGCGTATTGAAACGGCAGGCGCTGAAATATGCGTTAGGGTTGTAGCCTTACAACATTGCCGGATGCATGCCAACTGTAGGTCGGATAAGACGCATCAGCGTCGCATCCGACTTTGAAGAATAAGACGTGTCAACATCGCATTCGACATTGAATATACGCAGAAAAGCAAAAAGCTCGCCGAAGCGAGCTTTTTTAATGTGGCTGGGGTACGAGGATTCGAACCTCGGAATGCCGGAATCAGAATCCGGTGCCTTACCGCTTGGCGATACCCCAAC